>JAZBOS010000059.1 GCA_036351255.1 Bacteroides sp. | reverse complement strand
GCCAAGGCGTTCAAAGCGTGCCAGCTTGACGAAATCGAGCAACTCCTGGAATTCCCTGCGCGTTTCTCCGGGAAATCCTACCAATAAGGTGGTTCTTAGCGCCACTCCCGGGATTTGCTTGCGAAACTTCTCGAGCAGTTGCAGGGTTCCCTGCCTGTCGTGACCCCGGCGCATGGCCTTCAGGATGTCGTCATTGATGTGCTGTAAAGGAATGTCCAGGTATCGGCAAACCTTGGGGTCATTAGCGATGATGGGAATCACCTCTTCGGGGAATTTCTGGGGATAGGCATAATGCAGCCTGATCCATTCGATGCCTTCCACTTTGGAGAGTTCTCTGAGCAAGGGCGCCAGCAAGGGTTTGCGATCCAGGTCATAGCCATAATAGCTCAGATCCTGGGCCACCAGCAGCAGTTCCTTCACCCCTTTTTGGGCAAGAGTCCGGGCTTCTTCCACCAGGCTTTCAATGGTGCGCGAGCGGAAGGCCCCACGGATCATCGGGATGGCACAGAAAGAGCAGGTGCGGTCGCAGCCTTCTGCAATCTTCAGATAGGCAAAATGGGATGGTGTGGTCAGATAACGCTTCCCGCTATGGGTAGCATAAGGATAGGCAAGGTATTCAAACAAGTCATCGGGCTCGCGGGCACCAAACCAGGCATCCACCTCGGGGACCTCTTTCTCCAAAGCTTCCTTGTAACGCTGCGAAAGACAGCCTGTTACCAAGACTTTTTCCACCAGTCCCTGTTTCTTGGCTTCCACATATTCGAGGATGGTGTCGATGCTTTCTTCCTTGGCGTCCTTGATAAAGCCGCAGGTGTTGATAATTACAATATCGGCAGGTCCTGAAGCATCGTGCGAAAGCTTATATTTCCCTGCGGGCAGCTGTCCGAGGATTCGTTCAGAATCCACCAGGTTTTTAGAACAACCCAGGGTGATGACGTTCAATGATTTCTTTCTAGACAAAGGGTTCAGTTTTTACTGAAAGATGGACTCAACAAAAGCCTTGCGGTCGAAGAGCTGAAGGTCTTCCACCGTTTCGCCTACCCCGATATACTTCACGGGCACCTGGAACTGGTCGCTGACCCCAATGACCACGCCTCCCTTGGCAGTGCCATCGAGCTTGGTAATGGCCAGGGCGTTGACTTCGGTGGCAGCCGTAAACTGCTTAGCTTGTTCGAAGGCATTCTGACCTGTGGAACCATCGAGAATGAGCAGGATCTCGTGGGGTGCATCAGGAATCACCTTTTGCATCACCCGCTTTATCTTGGAGAGTTCGTTCATCAGGTTCACCTTGTTGTGCAGGCGGCCAGCGGTATCAATGATCACAACGTCCATCTGGTTCTTCACGGCATATTGCAGGGTTTCGAAGGCCACGCTTGCGGGGTCTGCCCCCATTCCCTGGCTGACGATGGGCACATCCACACGTTTTGACCATATGGTTAGCTGATCAACTGCAGCGGCCCTGAAGGTATCGCTGGCGCCCAACACAACCTTATGGCCGGCGCCCTTGAATTTGTGAGCAAGTTTACCGATGGTCGTGGTTTTCCCTACGCCGTTCACACCTACGACCATAATGACATAGGGCCTTTGCTGCTTGTCGTCCAAAAGGTTCTCGAAATCGGTGGCGTGGTTTTCGGCCAGCAGTCCCACCACTTCCTCCTTGAGGATAAGGTTGAGTTCGTCGGTGCCCAGGAATTTATCGCGTGCCACCCGTTCTTCAATGCGCTCGATGATACGAATGGTGGTAGACACCCCCACATCGGAACTGATCAGGATTTCTTCCAGTTCGTCAAGTACTTCGGCATCGACCTTCGATTTGCCGGCCACGGCCTTCGAAAGCTTGCCAAAGAAGCTCTCACGGGTCTTACTTAAGCCCTTCTCGAGTGTTTCTTGTTTATTCCGTGAAAAGATATCAAACAGCCCCATGGTCTTTCGTAATTAATCCACGCAAAGTTAATGAATTTAACAGAAGGCTAAGGCCTCTTTTGTTTAAGGGTCAGAAGGGAAATAAAGGCATTGGGAAACTCAGAACAGTCCTCAGATGGGAAAATTCTGAAAACAAAATCAGACCTGCCCTTTCAGAATAGGACAGGTCTGATCCATAATATTTTCAGGGAAAGATGATTATTTCTTGCTGAAAAAATCTTTCACCTTATCAGAAGCAATAATATCTTCGCTGAAGGTATAGGCACCTGTTTTATCGGATTTGTTCATCCTGATAACTTTGGCGAAACCTTTACCAGTATCGGTCTTAAGTGTTGCAACAACTTTCTTTGCCATAATTCAAAGATTATTTAATTTCTCTGTGAACGGTCATTTTCCGTAAAATGGGGTTATATTTTTTGAGCTCAAGGCGCTCGGGGGTGTTCTTCTTGTTCTTGGTGGTAATATACCTGGAAGTACCCGGCAAGCCGCTGTCTTTGTGCTCAGTGCATTCCATGATAACCTGCACCCGCGCTTCTTTCGATTTCTTTGCCATGATGATAAATTCCTTTTTTAAATTTTCAGGAGCGCAAAATTACAAAATATTCCCAAACATTCCCAAAGAAAAAACAAATAAAAATTCAGGATTATTTCCCGGCATCAGCCAGTTTTAAGGTTTTGAGCGTTTAAGAATTCAAAATTAGGCATTTTCATTCATTTATTTTGTAACATTTTGATTATCTTCGCAGAACATTTACAGGAAGGGATGGCCTGCCCGGAAGGGCTGTCATCCCATTGATTTTTTAACAGAAACAAAAAATTTTATGGCTCAAGCAAAAGTTATTTCATTGACCTACGAATTACGCTCTGGCAACGCCCAGGGAGAAATCATTGAAACTGCGGAAAAGGCAAGTCCTGCTCAGTTTTTATTTGGCACGGGCAACCTGATCCCTGAATTTGAAAACCAGGTAGCACATCTTGGCCAGGGTGACCCCTTTGAATTCACCATTCCCTCGGACAATGCCTATGGCCCGAAAAGCCAGGAAGCCGTAGTAGATCTTCCCAAAAGTGTATTTGTTATTGACGGTGAACTGGCCACCGATATGCTTGAAATAGGCAATATGGTGCCCATGCGCGACCAGGAAGGAAATCCGCTGAACGGAAAAGTTGTTGAAGTAGGAGAAGAAACTGTTAAGATGGATTTCAACCACCCTCTTGCAGGCATAGACCTTCATTTTAAGGGCGAGGTGCTGGAATCGCGTGATGCCACTCCGGAAGAAATATCCCACGGGCATGTGCATACCGGCCATGAAGGCCATTAAGCACAAACGCCTAAAATAATAATCAAGAGGCCGTTTCAAAACTCGAGACGGTCTCTTTTTTTACTGGAAGGCCAAAACAATCGGCTTTCCCGCCACCCTTCAAGCCTTCAAGTTAGAAATTCAAACATTCCATGCCTGGAAATGGGCTTCCTTTGAATTGTTTCAGATTCATAGATAAAACGTACATCACACGTATCTTAGACGTAGTTTAGACGTGTAAAAACGGTTAAACTACGTCTGAACTACGTGTTAACTACGTGTTAACTACGTCTGAACTATGGTTCTGAGCTTACCCTGAAGGGGGGCAGGATGGCTTTCAGGCTTATGCAGGATTCAAGGAAAGGGGGAGAATTTGCCCAGTCATAAGGCCAGGTATGGCTTTCACAAAAAATGAAATTTAATATCTTAAAAGGAAAAGGAAATAAATATTGGCGGGGAGCACAGGATTTAGCCCTCAATCTTCATGCTGGCCTGACCGTATAGTTTTAAGCAACCCAATATGGATGGTAACCCCGATGGCGATAACCAACAGGATGCCCCTCACCCACCACTGGCTGACCACACAGATGACTGAAAACAGGATTGTTGTCCACAAAAGGGCAATAGCCCAGATCTTCACACCCAGGCTAACCCCTCCTTTATTCCGGTAGTTCCGGATGTTTTTGCCGAAGTAACGATGATTGAGGAGCCATTGATAGAAACGTTCTGAACTGCGGGCAAAGAACCAGGCGGACAAAAGCAGAAAGGGCGTTGTGGGCAGCAAAGGCAGGGGGATGCCCAATAAGCCCAGTGCCAGCGAGACAATCCCACCGGCAATGAGTAAACGCCTTTGCCAGGGTGAAAGTGGCTTTCCAAAATGTGGTTTTTCCCGTTTATTCAATCCAGTCAAAGGTTAAATGCATCCTAAAAGGTTTGCATCCTTAATTAACTAATTTCAATATTTCTCCACTTCGTCAAAACCAAACCATAAGTTTGATAATTTTGGGGAATCCAATCCGGTCTTCAGCCTTTTAAAGGATGGGATAACGGATGGCAAAAATACAATATTTCCCAGATAAAGGTGTTCAGCCGGGATTTCAATAAAACGTACCGAATGGAAGCACAAATCATTAAGGAACAGTCTGTTTTTCTTACCAGCACTTCTCAGGAAAGATTCTTTGTCAAGAGCTACCTGCCTTCAACAGGAAAGCCTAAAGGCATTTTACAGATCATGCATGGCATGGCTGAACACCACGGGCGGTATCACGAACTGGGTATGTTCCTGGCGGAAAACGGATACGGCGTTTTCATCAATGACCACCCAGGGCATGGCCAGACAGCGGGAAGCCTTGACCGCCTGGGTTATATCCCGAAAAGCCGCGGCTGGGAGATCATGCTTGAGAACACCAGAACCCTGTATACCCATATCAAGAAAAACCAGCCCGAGGTTCCGGTATTCCTTTTGGGGCACAGCATGGGTTCAATCCTTGCCCGCCATTTCATTGCCGTTTACCCGGTGTACATCCAGGGGCTGATTCTTTCTGGCACTTTTGAAATGCCTAATGGTAAGCTCAAAGCACTTGGTCTATTTGTCAAAATACAGGGGCTCATCTATGGTCCCACCAAAGTGAGCAAATGGTTCAATAAGTTCTTTTTCAACACCTTCAATCGTCATTTCAAGCCTCAGCTAACACCCTTTGAGTGGATATCCTCCAGCCGCGAAGAAGTGGATGAATATGTCAGGGACCCCTATTGCGGCTTTGACTGTTCAGTAGCCTTCTTCGATAACCTGGCCAAGGGAATTGCTGAGATGAAAAAGGCCCATCATAACCTGAAATATCGCAAGACCCTGCCCCTGCTAATTATGGGCGGGCAGGATGATCCCGTTGGGAATTTTGGCAAGGATGCCATGAAAATTCACCGTGAATTTTACCTGCAACGTTTTCAAAACCTGAAGGTCAAGGTCTTTCACGGGAGGCATGAAATGTTCCACGAAACGGAAAAAGAAAAGGTCTTCCTTTATCTGCTCGATTGGCTGAATGAGCATTTACACACGAGGTAGGTAAAAAAGGGATAGGAATCCGCTTTCATGAAAAGTGAAATAACGAAAAACCAGGAAGAAGCACCAACTTACTGTCTTTAAGACATCATAGCGGGAATCACACTTTCAAAAAGCTTATCAAGCTCTTCGATCGTGCCATAGGATTCGCCGTCGACGACTGCCTGATTTCCGGTCACTTCGCCCAAAAGAGAAAACTCTACCCCTTTTTGAGCAAGCAGAGCCGCAAACTCTCCTTCATTTTCAGGCTGAATGGAAACCACAACCCTGCTTTGGCTCTCCCCAAAAAGAAAGGCATCTTTCCTGAAGGCAGGATCTGTTTCAATTGAAAAACCCAGCTTGTTGACCTTTGACGATTCAAAAAGCGTCACAAACAATCCGCCATCCGCCACATCATGGGCAGATTCAATAAGGCCCTCACGAATGAGCGCTTTCAGCCCTTGCTGGAGGTTGTATTCTTCATCCAGGTCAAAATAGGGTGCGGGGGAAAGCTTTACTTTATGATATCCGTAGAGGTATTCAGAACAATTAATGTCGTTGCGCGGCTCACCAAGCAAATAAACCAGGTCACCCTCCTGCTTAAAGCCCAGACCAGTCACGTGCTGTTTGTCTTCCACCACGCCCATCATTCCAATGGTTGGCGTCGGAAAAACGGGGTCAGTTTTGCCATCAATGGTAACCTGGTTATAGAAACTCACGTTTCCCCCTGTTACCGGGGTTTCAAATTTAGTGCAGGACTTACTCATCCCTTTAATGGCCCCCACAAACTGCCAATAGACTTCGGGGTTATAAGGATTTCCAAAGTTCAGGCAGTTGGTAATGGCAGAGGGAATTCCCCCGCTGCATACAATGTTGCGGGCCGCTTCAGCCACAGCTATGGAGCAACCTTTTTCAGGGTCGGCTTGCACATAGCGGGCATTGCAGTCAACGGTCAATGCCAGCGCCTTGTCGGTACCCTTCAGGTTTACTATCCCTGCATCAGCCGGAAGGTTGGTACTCATATTCTTGGTGCCTACCATGGTATCGTATTGATCGATAATCCATTTTTTGGAGGCAATGTTGTGTGACCCCAACAGGAAATGGGCGACTTGCTTCAGGTTTTTGGGTTGCTTTATCTGATCAATGTTAAATTTATCCTTTTCCTTAAACCAGGCTGGTTCTTTATATTCACGATCATAGACGGGAGCCCCTCCCCCCAATACCAGGGAGTCGGCCGGCACTTCAGCGACCAGTTCGCCGTCCATATAATATTTCAGAATATCCCCTTCTATCACCTCACCGATCTGGACACAGTTAAGATCCCATTTTTCAAAAACAGCCTTAACTTCTTCTTCGCGTCCCTTATGAACCACCAAAAGCATCCTTTCCTGTGATTCGCTCAGCAGGATTTCAAAGGGATGCATGTTTTTTTGCCGCATCGGGACCTTGTCGAGGTGTATGATCATCCCGTGCTTGCCCTTGGCCGACATTTCGCTGGTGGAACAGGTAATTCCGGCTGCGCCCATATCTTGCATGCCCACCACAGCGCCCGTCTTGATCACCTCCAGGGAAGCTTCAAGCAATAATTTTTCCTGGAAAGGGTCGCCTACCTGCACGGCAGGGATCTTGTCGGCAGAGGCTTCGGTGATGTCCTCTGAGGCAAAGGTAGCACCGTGAATGCCGTCCTTACCGGTGGATGAGCCCACAATAAATACCGGGTTGCCTGCACCATAGGAAATAGCAGAAATGGTATTTCCTGTTTTTACAATCCCCACCGACATTGCATTGACCAGGGGATTGGTATTATAGCAATCGTCGAAGGCTACCTCGCCCCCAACCACTGGAACCCCAAAGGCATTGCCGTAATCGCCAATGCCCTTCACCACGCCCTTGAGCAGCCATTTGGTCCGCTCGAGTTTTGGATTGCCAAAGCGCAGTGAATTTAACTGGGCAATAGGGCGGGCGCCCATGGTAAAGATATCACGGTTAATACCTCCCACACCTGTTGCTGCCCCCTGATAAGGTTCGAGTGCCGAAGGATGGTTGTGCGATTCGATCTTAAAGGCACAGGCCATACCGGAACCAAGATCAACAAGACCTGCATTTTCATCCCCTGCCTCGACCAGCAAGTGAGGCCCCTTGCGGGGTAAAGTCTTTAGCCATTTTATAGAGTTTTTGTAGGAACAATGTTCCGACCACATAACAGAATAAACACTCAATTCGGTGAAATTCGGCTCACGGCCTAAAAATTCGCAGACCTTATCATACTCCTCAGGCAAAAGTCCCAGTTGTTTTGCTGTATCTAGTCCGGCGGGGAAATCGTGGGTGGTTGACTCCATAGAAAACGGGGATTTATTTTTTGGCAAAATTAAACAACAAAGCCATGCGGTGGAAACATTTCTTTCCCAATTAACAATTATCTTTGAGCACTATGATAGAAGCCCTGTACGCCATCCTGTGGATTTATTTTATGGTGCTTGCAATAAAACACCTGCCTTTCTTTAGGGAAATTCCAGGGCTTCCCACCAAAACCCTGATCGCCATTTTCCTGATCAAAGTAGCGGCGGGCACGGTTTTCATTTTTATATATACGCATTATTACGAGCCCAGGACGGCTGATGTCTATCGTTATTTCAATGAGGGGAGGGTACTCTCAGGGGCATTACTCAAAAATCCCATTGATTATTTGCGGATGCTGACCGGGATAGGCGCCGATGCTCCCCATCTCCAGGGATATTATGATAAAATGCCATACTGGTGGGACCCTGAACTCTATCCCGTCTATAACGACAACCGCCTGATGATTCGATACAATGCCCTGCTTAACCTGTTGTCTTTCGGGAAAATCCATGTGAACTCCGTGATTGCCAACTTTGTTTCCCTGGCGGGACTGGTAGCCATATATAAATTTACCCTTAGGCACCTGGCAGAGAATAAAGTTAAGTTGTTAAAATATGGGGTGTTTCTTTTTCCCTCTATGATCTTTTGGGGTTCGGGGCTGATCAAAGAAATCCTGTTGATCCCGGTCATGGGCTTTTTTATTTATTTTTCCGACCGGATCTTTTCTAAGGAACGACTGAAAAGCTATCATTATCTGGTTTATGCCGCTTTGGTATTCCTGTTTCTTTTACTCAAGGTCTATGTGCTTTTGCTCCTGATCCCCTGCCTTGCTGCCTTCTATCTGGCAGGTAAAGTAAAACGGCCCTCCGTTGGGAGTATTTTCCCTATGGTCATCCTCAGTGCTGCAATCGTGGTTTTAATGTTGGGATGGTTATTCCCCCAGTTTGATCCCTTTACAATCCTGGCCAAACGGCAGAATTTCTTTATGCGTTTTTCTGTTTACGTAAAGGCTGGCAGCTTGATAGAGGAAGTTTACCTTGACCCCAATCTGACCAGCATTATTTCTTATATCCCCAGGGCCCTGTTTAATGTTCTGTTCCGGCCTCATTTGCTCGACAGCGCCAACCCCATCATCCTGTCAGCAGCGGTTGAAAATCTGGGCATCCTGGCCATTCTGGGGCTGACAGGATTCTATGGATTTCGGAAAAAAAGACTTGATCGCTTGGAATGGTTTGGGATTTGGTTCACCCTTTTGCTGTTTATATTCATTGGAATTACTACGCAGGTATATGGCACCCTGGTCAGGTTTAAGATCCCGGCCCTCCCCTTTTTGTGGGTGGCCTTTATCAGCCTTCTTCCCCGGGAGAAAACGAATTCGAGATTCTTTACCTCAAAAAGAAAAATCTTTCAAAAAAAATAATTCATCGATAATACCAGAAAACCATGACAAAAACTACCATGATTACCGGTGCAACCAGTGGCATTGGAAAAGCTTGTGCAATGCGTTTTGCCGCCATGGGAAACAAGCTGATCATTACCGGACGTCGGGTTAACCGTTTGGAAAATCTGAAAAGTGAAATTGAGGATACCTGGCATGTTCCCGTCCTTCTCCTTAACTTTGATGTGCGTGACAATAAAGCAGTAAGAGCAGCCATTGATGGCCTTCCTGACGATTGGAAAGAAATTGATATCCTGGTTAATAATGCGGGGCTGGCCCTTGGATTTGATCCCATTGAGGAAGGAAGTCTGGAAGATTGGGAACAAATGATCGATACCAACATTAAAGGTCTGTTATTTGTCACGCGTGCAGTTTCTCCGGGCATGAAAATGCGCAAAAAGGGTCACATCATAAACATTGGATCGATTGCCGGCCGCGAGGTTTACCCAAAAGGCAATGTTTATTGCTCGACCAAACACGCCGTGGATGCCCTGAGCCAGGGAATGCGCATTGATTTGGTCAGCCATGGCATCAAAGTCACCCAGATCAGCCCCGGCGCCGTGGAGACTGAGTTCTCAAAAGTCAGATTTCACGGGGATGATGAACGCGCAAAGAATGTTTATAAAGGGTTCAAACCGCTGAGCGGTGAAGATGTGGCAGAAGTGGTTGCTTATGTCACCACCCTGCCCGGGCATGTCAACATCAATGATCTTTTGATCATGCCAGCGGCGCAGGCCTCCGCGGCCATTATCCACAAGGAATAATACCAATAAACGATTGTATCACTTGTTTAACCGTATTTTTAATATTTTTTTGCAAATTTCGCAAACTTGTTGTTATTTTGTGTTGGCAAGAAATCGGGTCATCATGGGCCCGAAAATCCTGCCATAACCAAGGGGAATAATATGGGAAAAATCAAAGTTGCCTTAGTCGACGATCATAAACTGGTAACTGATTGTATTGGCCTTTTTCTTGAAAGTGCTGAAAACCTTTCGGTAACGGGTGTCGGGCATAGTGGTAAAGAAGCCATTGCACTGCTTGAAAAAGAAGTGCCGGACGTAATCCTGCTTGACATCAGCATGCCGGAAATGTCAGGTATTGAAACCACTGAAATTATCAAGAAAAAATATCCCAACATCAAAGTTCTCATCCTGTCCATGCATGCCGATTACGATAACATCTCCGATGCAATTGATGCCGGAGCTGATGGGTATGTGCCTAAGGATGTGGCATCAGAAGAACTTGTGGAAGCCATCACGGCATTGAACGCCGGTAAAAATTATTTCCACACCAAAATCTCGGATGAGATTGTCAGGAATTATTCCAATAAGAAGAAAAAAACCAGCAGCCCCTTCCCCGAGCTTACCCGCCGTGAACTGGAGGTCCTTCAACTTTTTGCTGAAGGGTACAACAACAGCGAAATTGCTGATAAACTTTTCCTGAGTGTGCGTACCATTGAATCGCACAAGAACCATATTCTTCAAAAAACCAACATGAAGAACTCGGTTGAACTAATCAAGTTTGCTATTAAGAATAAGATCATTGAGATCTGATCTTAGCTTTTTTATTTTTTATTGTTTTGCGCCCGAAACAAATGATTTTGTTTCGGGCGTTTTATTCCGAAAAATTGCGTAAAAATACGGTTATACGCTGCCTTCCTTTGATGTAATTTAGCACCACTAACGTTATGGATCAATGAAGGAGATCAGTATCATTATTGCAGAAAGCAGCGACATAATGCTCAACGGCATTTCAGCAATGCTGAACGGCCGGCCCGAAATCGCCGTATCAGGAAAAGCCAATGGCTTTAATGCATTATACCAGCTCTTGGAAACCAAGACAACGGAGATCGTTCTGCTGGGACCCATTTTCAGCCAGAAATACCCCGCGGAACTAAAAGAGGAAATGAAAAAAACATTTCCTGACATTAAGTTGGTTGAAATGGACTTGAAAGATGAACAAGACTCCGTCATCGAGAAAATTAAAAAGGTGGCAACCATTTGAAAAAGCCGGGCCAATAGCCCGGTTTTTTTATTCCGGGATACCGGCCTGATCCCCAAAAACGTCCGTTAATATCTTCCCTTTCAGAACTTCCAAAAAGATTTCCCTTTCTTCATCAAAGGGCCTGTGGGCCGAGTGTTCAAAAAGAATCAAATGCTTTCCTTGCGGGGCCTCCAGCATTTCAAAATACTCCCGTGCCAATTGAGCAGAAACAATTCTATCATATTTCCCCACCAGAAAAAATACCGGCACATCAATACGAGGAGCAGCCTCACGCAAATCAAACGCCTTCAGGTCTTCCCACAATTCCTCAGCTGAAAAATAAGGAAACCGGATTAGGTTAATACGGTCTGTGATGCTGTATTCAGGTGCACTCAGAATCTGCCCGATCTCATTGATATCAACATAGGGGCGATCGCTTCCCTTCTTTACAATACCACCGTATTTGAAAACCCATCTTCTAACCGTCAGGGCATGCTTCAGCGAATAATTTGCCTCCAGGGTATCAATCCTGGCCAATTGCCTTAAAGCTCGTTGGTTGCCTTCCTCCCTGGCTTTTTCCAAAACAAACTCATAGGCCAGTTGTTCGTTCTCAAAGGGGCTGACACTCTGTCCTGTAGAAATATATGCATGTAAAAGTTCGGGGTACCGGGAGGCAAACAGGGCCCCTACATTGCTTCCCCAGGAATGTCCCCAGAGTAAAACTTTCTCTGCTCCGGTCACTTTTCTGGCATATTCCACTACCTCCCGGGTATCATCAACAAACTGTTCAATGTTCATGGACTTGCGAGGAATGTGCTGGCTGAAAGATTTTCCTGTTCCTCGCTGCTCCCAATAAACCAAAGTGAAATGACCTTCCAGCCTTAACATCGATTCCTGCTGGGGTTCAAATGGGAATAAAGGATAACCTGGCCCCCCGTGCAGGTAAACAAGTACCGGATTCTGGCGGTTATCTCCCCGGATGCTAATGGCCTGTTTCACCCCTCCTATTCTGACCATCTCAAATTGCTGAATCTCCTTATTCGGCAACCTCCGGTATCGATAGGTCGTGCAGGCAGTAACCTGCAATAAGATCAGGAGAAAAAACAAAAACCTGGTAAGGTTTTTGATATAGATCATCTTACAATATCTTCTCTGAAAATCTTTTTCCACTGTGAAAACAAAATTACATAAGTTTGATTTTTCGTTCAAGTTTGATCAAATTTTGTTTCCCAGACCCAATGGTTATCATGAACGCCAAAGACGGTATTTTGTATATTTGCAGAAATTCCCCACCTTTGAGGGCCCTATCGTTATTGTAAAGAACATCCATGAAGAAACTGCATAAGCTGGTATTAACCTCCTACCTGGGGCCTTTTATTGTGACATTCTTCATTGCCCTGTTTATCATCCTGATGCAGTTTGTCTGGAAATACATTGATGACTTGGTTGGGAAGGGGCTTGAATGGTATGTAATTGCTGAATTGCTCTTTTATGCCTCGGCGACTTTTGTTCCCATGGCCCTTCCCCTTGCCGTTCTGCTTTCTTCCATCATGACCATGGGGAGTATGGGTGAACACTACGAACTGGTGGGGTTTAAATCAGCGGGTATTTCCCTTCGTAAAATCCTGTGGCCCATGGTGGTCATCTCAATGGTCCTGGTTGCTGTTGCTTTTTACTTTTCCAACAATGTGTTGCCCGTTGCCAATTTGAAAATGTATTCGCTCCTTTATGATGTCAGGCAGCAAAGACCTGCCTTTAACATCATCGAAGGAGTTTATTATAAGGGCATTGAGAATTATGTAATTAAAGTAGAGGATAAGGAGTCGGATGGGACTACCCTGCGCGATATAAAAATATATGATCATACAGACAAAAGGGGGAATGTAAACCTGACGGTTGCCGATTGGGGCACCATGTTATTAACACCTGACAAACGTACCCTGGTTTTCACCCTTTTCAATGGAACAAATTACCAGGATATCAGGCAACAAAATCCGCGCGATCCCTCCAAGCCTTTTCAAAGAACCCATTTCAGCGAACAGGTCATGCGTTTTGACTTAAGTGCTTTTGACCTCAACCGAACCGATGAGGAACTATTCAAAAGTAACTTCCAAATGCTGACACTCGACCAGTTGGTCTTTTTCGAGGATTCCCTCTCAAGGGAACTTAATGCGCGAAAAGAAAGCTATATCAATGACTATTACAAGCGCCTGGCCTATTTCTCACTTGCGGATCCCGAAAAGATGCAAAACATGCCGATAGAACAGATCGTGCCCATTGATATCATGAAATCGGGTTCACCCAGTTCCGTCCAACTGGTCATTGACCGTGCTTTATCCCTTGTAAGAAGTAACAAAGACCATGCCTTTTTCTCACACGATGAATTCCGGCAGCGTGGAAGAACGCTTGCGCGTTATCAGATTGAATTCCATCGAAAATTTACTTTATCCTTCGCCTGTGTTGTGCTCTTTCTGATTGGGGCCCCTTTGGGTGCTATAATCCGGAAGGGTGGATTCGGGCTTCCGGTAGTGATATCGGTTTTGTTTTTCGTTGTCTTTCACGTCCTTTCCATTACCGGTGAGAAATTTGCACGCGAAGGGGTTCTGGCTGCACACCAGGGCATGTGGATTGCCCCACTGGTCCTTCTACCGGTTGGAATCATCCTTACAGTCAAGGCTTCAACAGACTCCTCATTATTCGATGTCGATAGTTATTTGAAGCGATTTGAGAAATTTTTCGGTGTTTTTCGAAAAACAGAAGCGCCTTCATAAAAATCCCAAGGAATTTATGCGTGTATTACAACTCTGCCATAAGGTCCCATTCCCTCCTGCCGACGGAGGTTCTATTGCTATGCACCAGATTACCAAAGGTTTGTGGAAGGCAGGTTTTCAAGTCAAGGTGATTGCTTTAAACCTGAAAGGATGCCAGGTTTGCCCCGAAAACATTCCCCATGACTACCGTGAAAAGACGGAATTTGAGGCCCAAACCATTGATACGCGTATAAAACCAATTCAGGCTTTCCTGAACCTTTTTACAAGGGAATCATACAACGTGGCCCGCTTTTACAGCAAAGCCATGGAGCGAAGGCTTGAAAAAACCCTGCAAAACGAAACCTTTGATATTATCCAGCTGGAAGGTTTGTACCTTACCCCATACATCCCTGTAATAAGGAAATACTCCGGTGCAAAACTGGTTTACCGTTCTCATAATATCGAACATTTTATCTGGGAGCGTATGGCCAAAGTTGCCCGCAATCCATTAAAAAAATGGTATCTCAAACTGCTTGCTTCTCGTTTGAAGCGTTATGAAATGCAGGCTATTCGCCAGGTGGATGCCCTCGTTGCCATTTCTCCGGTTGACCTTTCCTTTTTTCAAAATAATGGATTTAGTAAACCTGCCCTGGTGGTTCCCGTCACCATGCCGAGGCTTCTCTTTCAAGATGAAAAACCAGAAATAAAAACCGGAACAGTATTTCACCTCGGATCCATGGATTGGAGGCCCAACCAGGAGGGGATCGAATGGTTTCTCGAAGAAGTGTGGCCGCTGGTGATTAAAGAAGTCCCCGGGATGAAATTTTTCCTTGCAGGAAAAAGACTTCCTCCCCGTTACTTCAGGTATGCCTCAAACAATGTTGTGGTAGCAGGTGAAGTACCATCTGCCGTTGAATTCATGTCCGATAAGCAAATCATGGTTGTGCCCTTGCTCTCCGGAGGCGGAATGCGGGTAAAGATCATTGAGGGAATGGCTGCTGGCAAGACCATTATTTCCACCCGCATCGGTGCAGAAGGCATTGGGTGCGAAGACAGAAAACACATATTATTGGCCGATGAACCCAGGGAAATGGCCAGGCTCATTATTCAGTGCCAGCAAGAACCTGAGTTTGCTAACCAACTTGGGGAGGCAGCAATGCTTTTTGTAGAGAAAAACTTCAGCGCAGATTCGGTAATGCCTGGTCTCATTAAGTTTTACGAGGAGTTAGTTGAAAATAAAGGGTATTAATAAATACATTTGTCTTGGGTCTCAGAATATGAGTTTTACAGGCAAAGAGTCAATGAATCGTTAAAAATCCAGGTTTGAGGAAGCGGATCTTTATTTTATTATCCAGGGTGCCCTACCCCCTTGAGAAGGGCGACAAACTTCGCGCCTATTACCAGATTCGTGAACTGGCCAAGTATCACGACCTTTTTCTTTGTGCTCTCAGCGATCAGCCAATACACCCTCAGGCTGAGCAAAAACTGCTTCCCTTTGTCAAGGAATTACGCGTTTTTCGTTTTGGAAAAATGGCTGTTGCCGCCCGCCTTGCCGCTAATTTTTTCAGCAGGAGGCCTTTCCAGGTTGCTTACTTTTACAGTAAAAAAATCCAAAAGCAAATAAATCAATATATTGAAAAAACACAGCCAGATTTTATTTATTGTCAATTGATCCGGACGGCTGAATATTTAAAAGACCAGGCCATTGACAAAACTATTGATTACCAGGATGTCTTTTCTAAAGGCCTCGATCGCAGACTTCAATTTGCTCCCTGGTACATGAAAATCATTCTAAAGTCAGAATTCTCAAGGGTGAAAAATTACGAGCGTGAGGTATATGATGTCTTTGACAATAAGACCATCATTTCCTATCCCGACCGCGATCTGATTCCCCATCCTGAGCGGGATAAAATCCATGTCATTCCCAATGGGGTGGATACTGATTTTTTTCATCCGGTTGAAGCTGTGAAAGACCACGACGTGATCTTTAGCGGTAACATGGGCTACCCGCCCAATATCAACGGTGCGGAATATCTGGTCCATGAGATCATGCCCCTTGTTTGGGCAGAGAAACCCGATGCAAAAGTTATTATTGCGGGGGCAAACCCCAGCACTAAGGTTAGAGCCTTAGCCTCAAACAAAGTTTTGGTGACAGGTTGGGTAGATGACATCAGGCTTTGGTATGCACGGGCAAAAGTTTTTGTTGCTCCAATGCAGATCGGTACCGGATTACAAAACAAAGTACTGGAAGCCATGGCCATGAAATTGCCTGTGGTTACTTCCCCTTTGGCAAATCAGGCCCTGTGGGCAAAACCAGGAATAGAACTCCTAATCGGAAATAATCCTTCGCATTATGCCCAACAAATACTATCTTTGCTAAACGATTCTAATTTTTCTAACAAACTGTCATCCAACGGATTAAAATTCATTATTGAGCAATTCCAGTGGAGTATTATTTGCCAACGGCTTGAAAAAATCATAACAACACCGGGCGCATCCGGAAACTAATCGCAAATGCAAAAGAAACTAAACACGATAGAAGAAGCCATTGAAGATATCAGGGCTGGTAAAGTGGTCATTGTGGTAGACGATGAAAGCCGCGAAAATGAGGGTGATTTCATTGCAGCAGCCGAAACCATTACCCCTGAGATCATTAACTTTATGGCCACTCATGGCCGCGGACTAATTTGTGCCCCAATTACCCGGCAGCGTTGTGAACAATTGAATCTCGAACTGATGGTACCCCGAAATACCTCTGTGCACGAAACCCCTTTTACCATTTCTGTAGATTTGATAGGCCAGGGGTGTTCCACCGGGATATCAGCTCAAGATCGTGCCAAAACGGTAAAAGCGCTTGCCGACCCCAATACTCACCCGGAAGAATTAGCCCGGCCCGGACATATTTTTCCGCTCAGGGCCAGGGAAGGAGGCGTACTTCAACGTGCTGGCCATACCGAAGCCTCCATCGACCTTGCAAGGCTGGCAGGCTTGCATCCCGCCGGGGTGCTGGTGGAAATCATGAACGAAGACGGCAGTATGGCCCGCCTCCCACAGTTGCTTAAGATTGCAGAACGCTTCCAGCTGAAAATCATTTCCATCGAGGACCTTATCGCCTATCGAATTAAGAACGAAAGCCTTATCGCCAGGGAAATCTCCGTTGACTTGCCTACCGAGTGGGGCCACTTTAAACTTACCGCATACCGGCAAACCACTAACAACAAAATGCACCTTGCCCTTACAAAAGGGAACTGGGGACCTGGTGAAGAAATTATGGTCAGGGTCCATTCATCCTGCGTTACCGGGGACATTTTTGGTTCTTGCAAATGCGATTGCGGGGGACAGCTCCACAAGGCTATGCAGATGGTTGAAAAGGAAGGGAAAGGGATTGTGCTTTATATGAACCAGGAAGGTCGAGGTATTGGCCTGCTCAACAAACTTAAAGCCTATCACCTGCAGGAACTTGGCCGCGATACTGTGGAAGCAAACATAGAACTTGGATTTAAAGCGGATGAACGGGATTATGGAATCGGGGCCCAGATTCTACGCGACCTCAATGCTCGCCGGATTAAACTGATAACCAATAACCCCAGCAAAAAAACAGGTCTAACAGGATACGGCATTGAAATTACCCAAACCATTCCCCTGATCATCCCTGTTACCCCATACCGTAAGTTTTATATGGATACCAAGAAAACAAAAATGGGACACATTCTATAATTCCTCCTGGGGGCCCTCCTCCACGTATCCTGTTTCAGCACCAGTTCGCCTGCTTCTTCGCCAAAGTTCACTCAGATTATCAAACTCTTTGCGGTAAAAAATACCAATCCCTTGTGTATAAGGTGAGTTGGTATTAAGAATATCAAACGTATTTGATCGGTTAAAGGCTTTAATCCGAAACTTACCCTCTGGAGTGATCTTCACTTCAACATTCACATCCCCAATAATGCTACTGGTACGCTGACTGCCGGCAGCAGGGTTCTGTCCGGCAACCCCTACGTTCCCATCAATAATCACCCGGTCGTTGAACAGTTGTGTCGAAAGCGCCACCTCCAGTTCCTGGCTGCTGATCTCATCCCCAGGACGATAGTTAATTCCAATATCAAAATCACTGCTGATCTGAGAAAGCCAGTTACTCAGCTGATTCGAAAGCAATTCTGAAGAAGTGCTTCCAACACCATAACCAAGGGCAGTGTTATACTGATCTACCGTCGTTGGCATGAATCGATTCAGCACCAGTAATGAAAACACCTGCCGGTTCATCTCCTGCTCCGTGGTAATCAGCCTTTCAAGCAAATCCCGAGTCCCCTCATCCCCACTAGGAATGCCGATATCAAACGATATGGTAGGATTCACCAGCTTTTCTTTCAGGATCAAATAGGTTTCAACCGGCACCCGGCGCCGGTATACATCAGAAGTGTCCATTTCCAAAACAAGGTCGTACAGCGTGGTCCTCAACCGGTAAATGGCCCTCAGGTCAATGTCGGCATCCAATGGGTCACCCGTCCAGCGAATGGTGCCTCCCTGCTCAATGCGGAAGCGCTTGTTAATGATATTTTGAAGGGTAAAGAGATAATCTCCTTCCTCAATGGTGTAATCACCATACATGAAAAAGTCACCCGTAGGCGGGATCTCCATTTTCAGGTTCCCAGAGCCCCTTCCCCGGATTATGTCACCCATCTGGGAATCGAAAATCAATTGGATCTCTGCATCAGGCGTTACCTCCAGGTCAAAATTCAGGGTCAAGTTCCCCTGCTCTGCCGCCTGAACCGGATTACCATTCTGCGCAGAGTCCTTCGAGACAAATGTGATGAAACTACTTTCTGCCATACGACCGGCATAACCCAATGGCAAAAAAATATGGGTACCCCTGTTGGTGCGGCCGGTAATGTCCATAACAACATTCTTGGCTGGGCCATAAATTCTGGCTTGCCCGCTGCCAAAAGCCTTGCCATAAAACATCACGTCATTTTGTCCGCTGGTGGTATTCAACAAGGCCATCTGGTCCGTCTTGAGCAAAATATCCAAATCCCATGTTTTAAAATTCTGGTGATACAAATGCCCGCTGGCTAGCCCTGTATTTCCAAGGGTATCGTTCAATACCACATCCTCAAAAGAAAACTGGTTTTTGTTAATAAGCAATTCATCGGAGAAAGTATAGGAGGTGTTTAGGAAATTAATCCGCATGCCTGCACGAGCCATCCTTACCCTACCAGATAATTCAGGTTTCTTCAGGGGACCCTCAAGCCGTAATCGCCCCGATGCCAGCCCCCTGAAATTGCTTGCAAATTGCTCAAGATATCGCCCCCAAATCGACATCTTCAGGTTCTCAGCGATAATATCAAGGTCAAAGTTCTCCTCTTTACGATCCGGGAAGAAATAGCCCTGGGCTGCCAGCGGAATATTGGTGCCCACATTCCCATAATAAACCACCTGGAGGTTGATGGCAAACCCTTTTTTCTGATTATCCCAATGACTGATCACATGCAGGTCGCCCAGATGATCGAAGTTAAAAGCAAAATCTTTTACATACAGATCCGCTTCAATCTGGGGCGATCGTCCCAGAGAACCCAGATCCAGCCTTCCACTGACGTTCCCGTCAAAGTTCATCTTCCTGACCCTGATCAAATGCGAAACATGAGAAATATCAAACTCATGAAATTCGATGTTTAACTTATCCCTTGGGATAGCACTCAAAACCCCATCAGCCTTAATATATTCCTGATTTTTGGAAACCAGCAGATTCTTCACCTCCACCCTTGCAGAATCTATCAGTATTTCGTTGCCTGGATTCAGCCGCCAAAGGGAATCATTTATCATCGCATGGGAAGGAAGAAAATGGATTTTTGTTTGCTGACGGTCAATAAACTGGGCGAGCCCTTCAATGTGTGCAAAATTCTGCCTGAGGGTATCCAGATTTTCCCACTCCAGCAGATAGTAAAGGCTGTCATTGCGCAATTCAGCATTCAGATTGACCTGGTCAATGAAAATACTGTCAGAAATTAGCACCTGCTGACTTTCCATATCCAGACGATAACCACCTCCTTCTGGTTGCCCCTGAAGTCTCCAGTCAACCAGGCGGTTCCCTGCAAGTTCAATCTCTTGCGACCAGCCATCCAAATCCAGCATTCCGTATTCCTCGCCAAAGCTTCCTTTCAGGGTTGTGCCGGGAGACAATCGGAAATTTGGGAAGAACAACTCAGAAAGAATACTTGTGTCCTTTATACGTAATTCGAAGAACGTATTGCGGAAGTCGTTTTCCTCAAACCCATTGGGCGCTAAGTGCTTGAAAAAAGATGGGATATAAACCTCAACCATGCTGCGGACCGAATGTCCCAAGCGCTCGAACCGAAACCAGCCAGTCAGGTCAGCATCTGCAAAATCCGACTGAAGCCTTAAAATCTTGCTGCCGTCTCCTTCCAGGGTGTTCACCAACAGAATTTGTTCAGAAATATAATGGGTGGCAGGACCACCATCAAGGGGCCACTCCTCATAATGCAAATTATCAATGGCAATTCTACCAACAAGGTCATCCAGATCAGAAGCCCGGGCATTTATACTTAACAACCCGGAAACCACGGAAGCCGAAAGAGTATCGCGCTGGTAAACATTCAGCGCAGTCAGGTTGGCTTGTTCTATGCGTGCATTGAAATCAAATACTGGAATATCTTCCTCAAAGTCAATGACCCCCTGGAAGTCTAGGAAAAGATTATTATCGTCCACCAGCAGGGATCCATTGAACCGCTTATTACTCACATTCCCGGCAATATCCAGGTTTTCGTAGTTGTATCCCAGCAGGTCCATTTGCTCAATCTGACCTGTGATAGCCAGATCCATCGTCTCCAAGGTAATGCCCTGCCCTTCAACTTCCGCACTCAAGCTTACCATTCCCAACCGTTCTTCATCATCAAAGAAAATGCCAAGGTCAAATTCTTCAGTGGTCAATTGACCCTTATAATATGGGAAGCCGGTTTTTTCATGACGTCGAACCAAAATGTCAGATGAAATACTGCCAATGTCAGTGACAAGTTTGCCATAAGCTACCATATCGTTAACAAAGCCTGTCACCTCTCCCTGGAAGGATATCCTGCCCAGGTTTGCAAGATTTTCTGGAAGCTGAAGAAAGGTTTGACTGCTGCTAACCGGCAACTTAAATCCTGCAAGATCAGAGGCAGAAGTACGCATCTCCTCCAGGGAGCCATGGATAAAAGTCTCATCAAGATCCGGCAATCCCATCAGGTGAAAATTCCCTTGCAGAATCGTGTTGAAACCATAATAGACATAAAGATCGCTCCCCCGGATATTGGATACTGGTCCAGTGAAATGCCCTCCCAGCCTGACCGGCCCACGTATACCATATGCTGAGGGGATGAAATACCCTGCATCTTCCAGGTTCAGACTAGACTCTTCCAGGGTAATATCCAGGTTCACTGCATTAAAAAAGTCTTTAAATGCATTATATCCTTCATAGTCAAAGTCGGCCTGAAGCTGAAGATCGCTTCCGGGAGTCCTGACAATTAAATTTTTTAACTTAGCCTCCAGCGGGTTGATCAAAAAGCTACCCGAAAGATACTGCAGTTCAAACCCCTTGGCCTCTTTCAATGACAAACGATCTAGTTCAAAGCTCAGGGTGTCCTTTTGCAAAAGAATTTCATCCATAGCAAGGGCAAAGTCACCAATGGCAAAATGGCCCGGGTCAAAACCAAAATCCTGGGGTGCTTTGTTCTGATCACGGAAACTAAAGGCCGATTTACTGAATTCCAGCGATTTGCAAACTACATTCCAACGGTTGGACGAAGGCGTGGGTTCTTCATCCACGAAATAATCTACCAGGAACTGAAAGTTAAATGCTTCTTGCCCAGGGTATCGCGACAAGCCAAGAAAGGTTTGATCAAATTGGATTCTGTTGATGGTTATAAAGCGCCTTTTAAGGGAGAATCTCCCCACATCTGCCAGCATCCGCTTCGAAAAGATCATTTGCTGCCCGTGCTGATCTTCCACCAATACATCTTCAAGCACAAAATTCAGAAAAAAGGTGACATCTACCTTGCTGACACTGACCTTGGTTTCCAGTTGTCGCGAAAGGTAAGCTGCAAACCGCTGCCCCAAATAGGTCTGTACCCTTGTACTGCGTAAAATGCCGTAGCTCAGCAGGGGCAGTAAAACAATCACTGCCAGTATTATCAGCCCTATCTTTCTCCTTTTTTTGATACCTTTGTAACCCTTTAAATTATGCCAAAATTTCGTAACCCAATCTATGAGCATTTATATACTCGGAATAGAATCTTCGTGCGACGACACCTCCGCTGCCGTAATCAAAGATCGCAAAATTCTTGCCAATTTCATTGCAAATCAAAATGTTCATAAAGATTTCGGGGGAGTGGTTCCTGAACTTGCCTCCAGGGCCCATCAGCAGAATATCATTCCGGTGATTGATAAGGCCTTGCGAACTGCAAATATAAGTAAAAATCAACTCCATGCAGTGGCATTTACAAATGGCCCCGGATTGCTTGGATCACTTCTTGTGGGTGCCAGTTTTGCCAAAGCCTTTTCCCTTGCGCTGGGCATCCCGCTCATCGAAGTGAACCATATGCACGCTCACATTCTAGCGCTCTTTATTGAGGACGAACACCACCAAAAACATCCCACGTTTCCTTTCCTTTGCCTTACCGTTTCCGGCGGGCATACCCAGATCATGCTGGTACGTGACTATTTCGACATGGAGGTGATTGGGCAGACCATAGACGATGCCGCTGGTGAAGCCTTTGACAAGGCCGCCAAGATCATGGGCCTCCCCTATCCAGGCGGGCCGCTGATCGACAAGTTTGCAAAGGAAGGAAACCCCAATGCATTCTCATTTCCCCATCCCAACATCCCCGACCTCGATTTCAGCTTCAGCGGATTAAAAACCTCCATCCTCTACTTTCTTCGCGACGAGTTGGAGAAGGACCCTGGCTTTATTGAAAAGCACAAAGCCGACCTCTGTGCTTCCATTCAATATACCATTGTCGAAATTTTGTTACGAAAAGTGAAGACAGCCGTCACCGAAACCGGCATTAAACAAGTTGCCATTGCAGGAGGGGTTTCCGCCAACTCCGGCTTGCGCAATGCCTTGCTTAGCCAGGAAGAAAAGGCCGGATGGCAGGTTTACATCCCAAAATTCGAGTACTGCACCGACAATGCCGCCATGATTGCCATCACCGGTTACTTCAAATACCTGCAGGAACAGTTTGCGGGGCAGGAAATCACCCCTTTTACCAGGTTCAAGTCCGCAAAAAGTTAATCTTCCAGGGGAAGATTGATCCGTATAAAACGGTCGTCATAAGCCCGTCTTATAATATGCTGATCGCGATCGTACTGCAGATAATCTACCATCCTGCGTGACTTCTTTGTATGGTCATCCACATATTTGTTCAGCAGGAAATCAAAGATGAACTGGGCGTTCTTACTCCCTGCAAAATCACTGAGCTGGTAAAGATCAGCAAAGCGAACCCGGTAAGGCTGAAATTCATAATTCATCTCACCGGTTAGGATGTTATGCCTGAACTTGCCATCAAAAATATCCCCGGTATATTGCGCACTGTATAACACCTGCATGGGTTGCTCAGGATGATTCAGCTCAGTAAACTCAAACCACTGGCTATGAACTAGGTTCACCTTTTCGAATCCTACCTCATAAACGGTGGTGTCAAGCACGGCATATTGAACCTCCTCGTTCAGATATTCCATGATCTCAATTTGAGCTACCGAAAAAACATAGGCCAAACTGTCAAGGTTGAGAAAAGGCTCCATATCGCCAGGCCCGTAAACTTTTACATCAAAAGCTTCCAGGTTTTTCCGAAGCGATGACATAAACAGGCCAAGAAGCACTGAATCCTTTGCATCCTTGATAAACTGACTCGCCTCCAGGTTCAGGGGATCATATTCCCGGGCAGCCAGACTATCGGGGTGCACCGGGTAATACTTCTTCAGGATAACCTGGGGCGGAAGTAAAAGCACGTGAATGTCCGTCTGCTCGGTAATGAAGGCAGTAGCCAGCTTTCTCTGGCTAGTGCATGAAGCCAGCAAAACAGTCAAAATCATCAGTGCTATGACGTTGAACGATCTCAAATGTTCTTTTCCAGGATTTTCTCCCCGATCAGTTTGCCATAGTCGAAGCAAAGCTGATATTCGTTTTCGTGGGGCGTAAATTTTACAAATATCCCTTCGCCCTGCACATCAAGTTTCAGGTTCGAAAGGTTACCGTTAATAAGCTTGCCGGCCTCACCACTCCAGCCATAGGAGCCAAAGGATCCTGCGATCTTGCCTTTATCCCGGATGGGGCTGATCACTGCAAACAACTTGTAAATGGGCAACAGGATGTTCTGGTTGATGGTTGGGCAACCCACCACGATGCCACTGCTGCGCGCAACGCGCTCATCGACATCACCCAGGGGCATGGTCTCAATGTCGGCCACTTCCACCTCGAAATCGCCAACGCTCTGGATACCCTCTGCAATGGCTTCCCCAAGCTTGCCGGTATTGTGGTAAGCCGAAACATAAGGAATAAAAACGTAATTCTTCTGTGGCGTCTGCAGGGCTTCCCGGGCATACTGCTCCGACAGGTCCACCCATGTCTTCCAGTCCTTCATCAGCAAGGGACCGTGGCCGGTAAGTACCGCTTTGATTTCAAGGGGCCGGATCTTCTCAATGGCTTTCAGCATAAACTTGCTGAACGGTTTCAGAATCACATCAAAGTAATATTTGAAGGCATCTGAAAAGTCACCCACCTGGTCGTCATACATCTTATGATGTGCATAGTGGCAGCCGAACGAATCGCAGGTAAACAGCAACTTATCTTCCTCGAGGTATGTATACATGCTGTCGGGCCAATGCAGGTTAGGGGCCGAAATAAAGCGCAGGGTCATATTGCCCAAGTCAAGGGTATTCCCGTCCTTGGCAATGATATGTTTAAATTCCTTCCCCATAAAATCCTGCAGGTAGCTGATGGCCAGCCTGCTGCCCACTACGGTGGCATTGGGGGCCAGGGCCAGGAGATTAGCCAGGTTCCCGCTATGGTCGGGCTCGGTATGATTCAGGATAATGTATTCTATCTCAGCCGGGTTGGTCAACTTTTTGATCTTTTCCAGGTAAACATCCCAGAACTTCTCCTTGGAAGTCTCAATGATGGCTTTCTTTTCGGCATTGATAAAATAAGAGTTGTAGGTGGTCCCGTATTCTGTTTCCATCACCACATCAAACGTAACAATATCATAATCAAGAATACCGATCCACTTCACGTCGCCGGTAATGTCCAGCACTTCAACATCAGGTCTTTTAGCGTCTTTCATAACTAGGTATATGGTTCAAGGTTTAAGGTTTAAGGTTCAAAGTTCAAGGTTTAAGGTGTCAGTTGTCTTATAAGTGTTGCTTAATATCTCTTAAGTCTCTCATCTTTCATCTCTCTCTTCTCACCTCTTACTTTTTTCTCTTCATAAAGTGCTTCGAGTCGCCCCATTCGCCAAAACCCACTTCGCCACCAGCCATATGGATGCGGGCCTCCAGGCAGCGGCGGCATTCGTCAGCATCCTCATCCAGGCAAGGCTTGTCTTCATACAACAAATAATCTTCCCGGTACTGGGTCGGCGTCAGGTTGGGCATGATAATGTTGGCCCCCACCTTAACGGCCTTTTCACGCCCCAGCGGGTCCAAGGTCTGCATTGCCGTGGTAGCTGCAATGTTAATGTCTTTCATCATGATTCGAAGGACGGCCACCATTTTCAGCGCCAGGTCAAAGCGTTTCTCCTTGGGGAGTAACTGATCCCTGTATTGATACAGGGGCGTATCTTCGTGTTCAATGTAAGGTCCCATCCCCACCATATCGATGTCGTGTTCCCTGAGGAACATCAGGTCATCGGCCAGGTCTTCCACCTTCTGAAAGGGCAGCCCGATCATCACGCCCGAACCCACCTGGTAACCGACTTTGCGCAGCAGGTGCAGGCAGTTCAAACGTGCCTGGTAATCGTGTTTCTTGTTGTGCGGGTGGTATTTCGGATACAGCTCAGGGTTCGATACCTCAATGCGGAGGAGGTAACGGTGTGCACCGGCCTCAAACCAGCGCCGGTAGGTCTCCTCGCTCTGCTCTCCCAGCGAGAGGGTGATACCCAATTCGCCATTGCTCAGGGCCTTGATCTCCCGCAAAAGATGTTCAATGCGGTCCACAAAAGCCTTATCCGAACGCTCGCCCGACTGCAGCACCAGGCTGCCAAACTTGTTTTCCCAGGCATAGCGTGCTGCCTCCAGCACTTCCTGCTCTTCCACCTCATAGCGGTGGGTGTTTTGATTTCCTGCCCGTATACCGCAATACAGGCAGTTCTTCCCGCAAATATTCGAAAACTCGATCAGCCCCCGGTAGTATACCTTATTGCCCACATACTTATCCTTCACCGATGCAGCCTTCTCAAATACCAGCCGACGCTCCTCCCCCTCCGCCGACAACATAGCCACCAGGTCAGCCTTTTCGAGAAATTCCTTTTGCAATATTTCTTTTACCGGTCCAGGCATATATTAAGTCTTCAAATTACAATACAAAAAAATCAAAAATCGCTGAGATTATTCAAAAATCGTTAATCCAGGTTCTGAGATCAAACAACCTCCTCATAACTTCAAACCTTAATTCAACTGCAAAGAGTATAACCTCTTAAACCTCAAACTCCAAATTCAGGACCCCAAACCTCCCTGATCTCAGATTAAGGATTAACAGTTTTTGATTTATGATGTTACCCTAAAACCTTAAACCTAAAACCTTAAACCTTGAACCTTGAACCTTAAACTCCAAACCCCAACCCTCAAGCCTTCACAAACGGCTCCACCGCCCGCTCAAAGATCCCGTGCATCCAGGCAATGGCCATGCCATAGTTGGTAACGGGCACCCCTGCATCCACTGCGGCCTTCAGGCGCCCTATGATCTGCCTGCGGGTGATCACACATCCCCCGCACTGCACCACCAGCGCATAATCAGTGATGGGTCTTGGGGTATCGCCAAGCCCGGCCACCACATCGAAACTCAGATCTTTGCCAGTGAACTTCTTCATCCAGGCAGGGATCTTGTAACGCCCGATGTCATCGCACGAGACATGGTGGGTGCACGACTCCAGGATCAGCACCCGGTCGCCGTCTTTCAGCGACCCGATCTTTGGTGTGCCCTCAATATAATGTTCAAAATCGCCTTTATGGCGGGCCAGCATAATGCTGAAACTGGTCAGAAGGATATCCTTTGGAACGGCTGCATTGGCCTTCTCGAACACCTGGCTGTCGGTCACTGCCAGTTTCGGCCTGGGCTTCAGCTCCCGGATCAGTTCATCCAGACCGTTCTCTTTGACCAGGATCACAGGACAATCGTTGTCAAGCACATCACGGACGGCTTGCATCTGGGGCAGGATCATTCGCCCCTCGGGCGCTTCGGTGTCAATAGGCGTGATGAGCAACACCAGGTCGCCGGGTTTGAGGACGTCACCCAACAGGCTGCGCGAAGTATAGGCCGTCTCGGGCATCACCTTTCGCAGGGTGTCGATCACCTCTTCCACATTCGATGGATGAAGGGCACAAAACTCCAGGGGCACCAAGCCAAAATCCCTTTTTAGCCGCTCCTTTAGCTCCGGAGCAAGGGGATAAAGGTCCGACTTGTTGTGGATCACCATAAATGGCACATCCTGCGCCTGGAAGGAACGGACCAGGTTCTCCTCAAACTCCCCGAAAATGTTTTCGGTGATCAGCAAAATGGCCATGTCCACGGTGCGCAGGGCGGCCAGCGAACGGTTCACCCGCTTCGTACCAAGGTCACCGCTGTCGTCAATGCCAGCGGTGTCTACAAGGATGGCCGGGCCAATGCCCGGCAGTTCCATCGACTTGCGCACCGGGTCTGCCGTCGTGCCCGGCACATCCGAAACAATGGCAATATCCTGCCCTGCAAGCGCATTGATGAACGAGCTCTTCCCGTTGTTGCGCCGGCCAAAGATTCCAATATGGGGTTTATTTTCTCTGCCTTTTGACATAGGTAGCAAAATTTTAGATGCAAAGATACCGAAAAAAATGAGTTGAAGTTAGGGGTTTGGAGTTCCATGTTAGGGATTAGTGGTTAGGGGTTAAGGTTTCAAGCCTGCCTGCCGCAGGAAGGGTTTAAGGTTTAAGGTTCCTTCTGAATTCCCTGTTCATTATCCTTTGTTCTGAGATCAAAAAGCCTTGAATTATTTTTTCCTTTGGATTAGGAATATTGAATTTCGATTTTTGATGTAAATCCTTTAAGCCACTTCATATATCTTCATTCCTTGTTCACTGCCTGCAGACAAAACCGGCTTTAAATTTTTTCAGGTTTATCCCGTTTCCAAAACTTCCTGGTCATTATTCTCAGCCCGAAAAGGCCAATTGGATAATGGAAATTTCTTTTTCTTGAAATAATCATTGTTCCCCCGTTGAATTTTTAATGAAATACAACGAAAAATTTATTATTTTTAAATAATGTAAAACATTTTCCTATCTAAATTGTTAAGGATGAATATTCTTTTGAAAAAACAAAAACCAAAAAAAATGATGAAAAGATTACCCAAAGCAATTTTTTCCATCCTGATATCCCTGTTCTCTTCTTCCGCCTTTGGCCAGGACATCACTTTTGAGGATTTCGTGGGGACATGGCATGGTACATATAGTGACTCATGGGTTAGCAACGCACCGATGACGATGACGATTTTCGAAGATGGTTTTTATACTGAGACTTCCGGTCATATGATGCCATCCATTTATCCTAATACTCAGCAATGCGAATACCAGGCTTCCACAAACAGGTTCCACTGGTGGTATCTTGCCACCGTTTATGCAGGTCAAAGGTTCTATGACCATTTTTACTATGAAGTGGTCTATTTTCAAAACGACACCCTGGAGCTGCATTACAACTTCTGGGATGATCCTGAGCCCCACCCAGAGACAAGTACTATTCGTTTGGTCAAGGCCAGCAACACCCCCCCTCCGGCAAGCCTTGATATCGATTTTGTAAATGATGAAGTGATGCTGGTTTGGGAAACCCCTGAGGGAGAAGGCGTCCAGCTGGCTGAACTGGAAGGCTATAATGTCTACAAAAGTCATGAATCCTCTGATTATGAGCTGGTGGCCTATACCGAAGAAACTTCTTTCCTGATTGAAAATGGCTCAACCGCAGGCCTCAACACCTATTATATTACAGCTGTTTATGATGCAGGCGAATCCCTCCCCTCCGATGAAATACTCATTATTTTCGACACCCCTGAACCCGGAACCCTGGAAGGGGAAGCCGTCGCAGTCACAGATATTAATCTTAAATGGTCAGAGCCCAGCCCGGAATCTGGCCCCATGGCTTCCTTGGAGGGTTACAATGTCTATCATAAATTTGAGGACGGGTCTTTTGAAATCGTAGCGTTTACCGAATCATTGACCTATTCGCACGAAAGCCTGAACAGTGGATCGCATCATTATTACGTGACTGCTGTTTTCGATGGAGGTGAATCCGATCCTTCCAATGAGGTGGAAATTATGCTGGGATCAACTTCTGTTGGTGAGATAAACTCCTCTTCTATTTCCATCTATCCAAATCCTGCAAAAGACCGCATCTTCATTAATACAAACGAAGCCATTCGGAAGATCAGTATTTTTAATTCATTGGGGCAAGTTTTAAAGGCTGTTGAAACGCCTTCAAACCGTCAAAGCATAGATTTAAGTGACTTTGATTCAGGTTTATATATTATCTCCATTCAAACCAACCAAGGCTTCATTTCCAGGAAGTTCTTGGTGAGATAAAAAAGAAGCAGTGATATTCTTTTAGCTGAAGAGCTGGTCGTAATGATCAGCTCTTTTTCATTAACCAATTTGCTGGCTGAGATATTTGTTGGGATTGGCGAGAAACAGCAAAACCCCATTTCTTTCCCAGATTGGGCCGACCGTGGCCCGATTAAACCAATGTCAAAAAAAAATAATGAAATTAGCTTTCTTAACCCCTATTCCCCTCTCGTTCTTTCATCAAGCCTGGTGTTCAAAAAAGCCAGCACTTTTTCTGGAAAGCAAATCAATGATCTGTTCCAACCGACAAATTACCTAACCCCTTCCATCCTGCTCACCATCTCATTGATCCAGATGGGTGCAAATGGCGAGGTGCAGCCTTTTGAGACGGGGTAATCGCGGTAAATGCCCAGGGCATTGCCGATGGCAAGGGCCCTTTGGCGGTGTTGCGGGTGGTGGATGCCGATGTAGGCCAGGGCAAAGTTCATGGTCCACTGCACCTCTGGCGGAGCGGTTGGCATTTCTTTTTCTATGCGGTTCAGCAGCTGTTCCAGATCCAGGCCATCTGCCCCCTTGGCGATCATTTCTGCCGTAAGGGCCCAGCCCGAACGGGCCGCCCAGCGGTCAGCGTCCTCCATCCACTTGGCTCTCAGGACTTCCCGATCCGGATGGTCTTTCAGCACATAGGCATTGAACCAGTCGGCCAGATGCACAAAATCGATGGAGCGCACCAGTTCATCCAAATCATCCGCAGTCAGGGCCCTGTTGTCCACGATCAGGCAGGCCAGCAGGCGGGCATCGATGATTGTTGTTTCCCAGAGCTCCAGCGCCAGGGGGTGGTTCTTTTTGATCTTTTTGGCCAGCGCCCTGATGTCGCCCATCTTAACCCCAAACTGATTATCCCCGGCCCCGTATTTGCGGTTGTGGGCCATCACTTTTTCATTGCTTTGAGCTTTCAACTCCTTCAGAATTTCTGCTGCTGTCATTTCGAATATTGGGGTTGGTAATTATTTAGGAGAATAAAAATAGAAAAATACAGGCAAATGGCAAACCCAGGGGCAAAAGCATTTTCAATCGCTATTCCACCTCTACGGAGTGGATTCCCTTTTTATCATCCTTCCTCCGCAAAAAAGTGAGAATAAAGAAAATATAAGTAAAAAGTAGAAAGTAAAAGTGAAAAGCCTTGGTTAAATGACTGGTTATTTTTACATTTTTATAGGTGTAAATGCCTTAATTTCAATGAATGATACTCACAACTCACCACTCTCTTCTCATCTCTCACTTGTTTTAATCTTTAATTATTTATTCTTCATTTTTATTTTTTAGTTTTTCATTTAACCACGCTCGTACCATCCTCGTGCAAGCCTCGTGCCTGGTTCTTATGTGGCCTTGCCGCACACGACCAAAGAAAGAGTATGAAGGGAATCAAGGGGAGGTCAGGGAAAAATGAAAAGTGAAAAATGAAAAATATGGAGAAAGCCACAGAGGAACACAATTCGAAAAAATCAAATCTACAATTCTTTGAGCACTTGGCGAGGAGTATTTTTTTGGAAATAAATGAAGGTTTTAATGGAAATTGAAGCGGAAAATAAAAAAAATGGGGGTCGATGAAAATTTTTTTATTACTTAATCTGTTGATTATCAATATTTATTAATATTTTGTTTAATTTTTTTTCATTTTTATTAAACAAAATGAAAACAATTGCTGTTTACTGTTCAAACAAACCCAAATAATAAAACCTTAAAAATTGAATCAAATGAAAAAACAAATGATTAACATCGCAACCCGCGCCAACGCCCTTCGCTTTGGCCTTATCATCGCCCTTGGTATTTTCGCCGCTTCCTGCAGCAAGGAAGAAGTTAGCCCTGTAGCTGATATCCCTGGACAGGAAATGAACATTGTTGACAAACTGGCTAGTTTTGAAAACGCCGATAACGGTACCAGTTATGGTTTCCAATCCACCACCCAGCCAATGGACATGGTAGTCCAGGGTGAAAACATTGAAGAGCGCAAAGCCGCCGCTGCCAGCAACAGGCCCACCTTCAGCACCCTGAATGTAGCCCTTGCACGCACCGGTTTGGCCAGTGTGGTTTCCTCGAACCGCCTGACGGTTTTTGCACCCACGGATGCTGCTTTTGCCGAGCTGGGACTGTACCCCAACAACATTGCTTCTGTTCCTAATCTGGCCGACATCCTGTTGTACCACGTGGTAGACGGCGTTGTTACCAGTGACATGCTTAGCAATGGTTTCGTACCTACTGCCAACGGCGCTGCTGTTGAGATCAACCTCGACAACGGTGTATTCGTGAACGATGCACAGGTCATTATGGCCGATATTAAAGCCCGCAATGGCATCATCCACGCCATCGACAAGGTGATGTTCCCCCCCACCATGAACCTGGTGGAACTGGCTCAGAGCTTTGCCCCTGAATTTTCGATCCTGGTTGACGCTGTGATCGCAGCTGGACTGACCGAAGTACTGGCCACCGGCGGACCCTTCACCGTGTTTGCTCCTACCAACGCTGCTTTCGCAGCATTGCTTGAGGAACTGCCTTACGACAGTCTTGACGAGATCCCGGTAGAAGTCCTGACCGAAGTATTGCTCTACCATGTGGTTGAAGGCCGCGTATTCTCGAGCGACCTGGTAAGCGGAACGGTACCCACCCTGAACGGTACTTTCGAAGTGAACACCAGCAACTTCACCATCACTGATTTCAACCAGCGCGAAGCAAACATTGTCACCTCGCTGATCAACATCCAGGCTACCAATGGTGTAGTACATGTGATCGATCGCGTGATCCTGCCCGAACTGAATTAAGAAAACCCCTCCAATCCATAAGTGTTTCATATGCGAGGCCGCCCCGGGAAGTTTTCCCGGGGCGGTTCTTTTTTTTGTGGCCGCGAAAGGCCTTTTTTTAGTTTTGAAAATAAACAGCATATTGACCGGAATTTATACATTTGAAAAGGCAAACGGACAATATTGGATATGAAAGTTTTCCCATTTAAAATCCCCAAGCCCGAGAATGAGCTGGTAAGGCACCAGGTGGACCAGGTCAGTCATTTCTACGACAAGCTGCACCAGCACCCTGAACTTCAGCTCACAGTAATTTTGAAGGGCGAGGGCAGCCTGGTGGTGGGCGATTACATCGGCCGTTTCAGGCCCGGGGAAATCTACCTAATGGGTTCGAACGTGCCTCACGTCTTTCGCAATGATGAGCGCTATTACCGGGAACATTCTTCTCGACAGGCCCACAGTGAGTCTCTGTTTTTCGACCTGGAGCTTTTCGAGCGCAGGCTGGCGGGTATTGCAGAGTTTGAGGGACTGCCTGAGCGGCTGCGCAGCCTCGACGGCTGTTACCGCATCACGGGGCGCCATCATTTCATCCGCAGCCGCATCGTGAAGCTGCGCAATCTCACAGGGCTACAAAAGATCATCCGCAGCTTTGAAGTGCTTGAGCTGATCGTGGAGGGCGATTTGCCGGAGCGTCTGAACTCACTGGGCAGCATCCGCAACTACTCGGCGCATGAGGGCAAACGTATGGAAAATGTGATGCGCTTCCTGATGGAACAAAGCCAGCGGCCCATCACCCTGGCAGAGGTGGCCGGGGTAGCCAGTATGAACAAGGAAGCCTTTTGCCGTTTTTTTAAGGAGCGCACGCGCAAGACCATCACTGAATTCCTCAATGAGGTGCGCATCGCCCGTGCCTGCCAGTTGCTGGGCAACAAGGACCTGACGATGATGCAGGTGGCCGCTGAGTCGGGCATCCCCAACCTTTCCTATTTCAACCGGGTGTTCCGGAAAATCAAGGGCATGACGCCCCGAGAGTTCAGGGCTTCCTACCTTTCGGAAACAGAACCGCCCGGCGACTGATCCCGCCATAAATTTTCCGCGAAAGCGAAACCCCTTTACTCTTCCTTCAGGATGGTCCTGAAGCGGTAGTTGTGCACCGGCTCAGCGGGCAGCAGGTGTCGGATGAAATAATTCCAGCGAACCTTGGTGAAGTAGTCGCCCTGGCTGCGCCCGAAGCTGTGGTTAGCCGAAGGAATGATCAGCATATCGAAGTCTTTCTGGGCACGGATCAGGTATTCGGCCAGTTTGTAGGTGGCCGAGGGGTTCACATTGTGATCTAAGGCGCCGTGGGCAATAAGCAGGCGGCCACGGAGATTGGCAGCGTTGGTGACGTTCGACTGTTCGTGGTAAAAATCGCCCACAGGATATCCCATATACATCTCTGGCCACCAGGCCTTCTCCATGCGGTGGTCGTGGTCAGCGGCCGAAGCCACCCCCACCTTATACACATTGGGGTATTGCAGCATGGCGCGTGCAGCATCGTAGCCCCCGGCCGAATGGCCGTAGATACCCACGCGGGTGGTGTCAATCCAGGGGTGGCGTTCCCCCAGTTGGCTAATGGCGGCCACGTGGCAGTCGAGGCTGAAACCCATCTTTTGATAAGAGATGTCGCGGAAAGCCCTGGAGCGGCCATTGGTGCCCAGTCCATCGACCACCATCACGGCAAAACCAAAGGCCCGCAAGGGGTTCTGGATATTGAGCAGGGCAGCGGAGAAAGACTTGGGAACGCTGGCAGTATGGGGGCCGGTATAGGAATAATCGATGAGGGGATATTTTCGGCGAGGATTGAAATTGAAAGGCCGATAAACAATGCCATAAATATCGGTGATGTCATCGCGTCCCTTGACGGTAAACCGCATCGGGGGCGTCCAGCCATCGGACAGCAGGTCGCTGGCATCGGCTTCACTGATGCGGTACACTTCCCTTCCGTCAGAAAGCTTCCGCAATACTGAAACCGTTGGCAAATCAACCCTGGAGTAGTTATCGACCACAAATTGGCCGCCTGGCGAAAGGCTGAATTCGTGGTGGGCATCCTCTGGCGTCAGCAGGCTTAGTCCCTTACCGTCAAAATTCACACGATAAAGGTGGTTGTAATAGGGATCGCGGCCGGGTTCCCTTCCCGCTGCCACGAAATAAATAACTTTATGATCTTCATCGACATGGAGGACACGCTTCACCACATACTCTCCGCTTGTGACTGGATTGATCAGCTTGCCCGTATTCCATTCGTGCAGGTTCAAATGATGCCAACCGGTTTGCTGAGAACTGAACAAGATCTTATCCTTGCCCACGCGCTCCAGGATCAGGCTGGAGTATTCCACGGACGTGTCGCTGGTTTCGGAGATGAGGGTCTCTACCTGCCCTGTGCCGGCATCCACCCTTATCAGATCGGCTTGCTTATAACCCCTGTGGGCAAAGATGCCAAAGAGGCTTTCGGAGTCTTCGGTCCACTCCAAGGTGAGTCCATTGAAATGGGGCACAGGAGGAATGTCGAAAAATGTTTCATGCCCGCTGGCGAGGTCGAAGAGCACTGGCCGGTACCACACCAGGGTGGTGTCGCCCGGAGAGCCACGGTAGTAGCTGAGCAAACGGGGACGGAACAGGTTATCGACAGAGAAGTCGAGCAGATACATCTTTTCGGCCTTTGAGAGGTCGACCAGATAGGTATAAAGCTTGCGCGAATCAGGAGACCAGCTCACAAAGAAGTTTTCAGGACGCTCGCCGCCCTCGCCTTCCATCAGGTCGTACCAGCCTAAGATACTGGCGTACTCCAGGCTTCTACGGCCAGCGGTGCTGAGTTGTTGCTCCTCCCCTGTCTCAACTTCTCTTACAAAGAGATTGTAGTCGCGGATAAAAGCCTCGTAACGGCCATCGGGCGAAAGACCAGGCTCTCGATCCGTTTCCTCTCTTTCTTCCGGGATGGTAAGCGTTTGAGAGGTAAGGTCGTAGTGGTATGTTCCTCCCCCAATACTGAAGGATATCAAATCGTTAGAAACAAATCGTACCTGATCGAATGGAAGGTCAGAGGGGTCCACTTCCTTTTCCAGTATTTCGCCGAGGGAAGCCGCCAGGCGGCTATGGTTGAAGAGCGGCCGGGTTTTGGGCTCTTCGAGGCTGGTGATAAAAAACCGCTTGCCTTCACGGGTTTGGGTGAAATGCCAGAAACCGCTGCTGTCGGCCAGCCAATGGGGACGCACCTCCAGGTGGTACACCCGCTTGCTGATATTGGGCAATAGATAAGATTCAGCCCGTTCGTAATGGGCTTCGGTGATGGTGATCCCGGGGGAGCAGCCTGCGGCAAGCAAGGCCAGGGCAAATAAGAGGTATAGTTTCTTCATAAAGCCAAAAATAGGGTTAAGCAATAAATCAATATTAGCTTGAATTAACCAAAATGCGTATGAAATTAGCAAGTATGGTACAAAAAAACCATTCTAATTGCGCAATGGCTTAAATTTGTCATTGCAATGTAATGAAAAAAACAGCCTTTCGTTTGAAAGCCTATTCCAAAAAAAAAGGTCAAGGTGCAGGGATTGTTGTTTGACATACGCAGGTACTCGGTGCACGATGGTCCGGGGATACGCACCACGGTGTTCTTCAAGGGCTGTCCGCTGAACTGCCTGTGGTGCCATAACCCTGAGGGCATTAATCCGGAGCCCCAGCCTATCAGGCGCAACCTGCCCCTGAACGGGCAGCAGCAGGTGGTGACAGAGAATGTGGGGCGTTATTATTCGGCCAAAGAGGTGATGACTATCCTGGGCAAAGACCTTTTGTTTTTTGAGGAAAGTGGTGGTGGCGTCACCTTCTCAGGGGGAGAGCCCCTGCAGCAGGCAGCCATTCTGAAGGAGTTGCTGCTCCTTTGCAGGGATGCCGGCATACATACCGCCGTGGATACCTCGGGCCATGCCCCAGAAGAGGTTTTCAATGAAGTTGCCTCGCTGACCGACCTTATGCTATTTGACCTGAAGACTATTGATAAGCGACTGCACGAGACTTATACCGGGGTGGGCAATGAGCTGATCCTGAAGAACCTTAAGTCCCTCCACGGCAAAAGCCCGGCAGTGATCATCCGCATTCCCGTGATCCCCGGCCTCAATGACAGCATCGAAGCGATGGATGCCATCCGGCAGGTGATGCAGGACAGCGGCGCGCGCATCGAAGCCGTCAACCTCCTGCCCCATCACAGGCTGGGAAGGCAGAAGTACGAAGCGCTGGGGATGCAGGAGCCGCCGGCATTCGGGCCGGAGATTTCGAAAGTAGAAATGAAGCGATTGATGGGGGTTTTTGAAGAAATGGGATTCAAGGCAAAAATTGGAGGGTAAAGGGTTGGGGTTTGGGGTTCAAGGTTCAAGGTTCAAGGTTCAAGGTTCAAGAATAATGGAATAGGGATTACTTCAATATCTCAGGCATTCAACCAATCCAATTGGTGGAGGGTGCTGGGTGAAGGGTGTCAGGCAATTTGCTAATCCTCAAATCTGCTAATATCATATTCTCGCCCCATGCCCCATGCTCCATGCCCCATGCTCCATGCAAACAATCCGTGAAATCCGAAAAAATCCGTGTAATCCAATATTATCATGAACGAACGAGTTAAATTTCTCAGAACACAGAGCCTGGAGGCCATCAATACCCTGAACCATGAGCGGGCGGTTTTGGTGACGCAGTTTTATCGTGAGCTGGTGCCGGAAAACGAGCCGGTGCCAGTGCAGCGGGCACTTTGTTTCAGACATATCCTGGCTAACAAAAACCTTTATATCGGTACACAGGAACTGATTGTCGGGGAGCGGGGCCCGGCTCCAAAAGCTACCCCCACTTATCCTGAAGTGACGCTGCATTCACTGGAGGACCTTGATATCCTGGATTCGCGTCCAAAGGTTTCGTTCAAGGTCTCGTCCGAGACGCGCAAGGTGTACGAAGAGGAGATCATTCCCTTCTGGAAAGGGCGCACCAATCGCGATAAGCTGATGAGCCTGATAAGTGCGCGCTGGAAGCGGGCTTATGAAGCGGGCATCTTTACTGAATTCCAGGAACAGCGTGCGCCCGGACATACGGTGCTTGGCCATAAAATGTTTAGTAAGGGGATGTTGGACCTGATTAAAGAATGCGATGCGGCCTTGAACAGGCTTTATTTGGCTACCGATAAGGAAGCACCGGCAAAACATGCGGAGCTGAGGGCGATGAAAATAGCAGCCCAGGCCCTTATTGACTTTGCCTACCGGCATTCCGAAGCCCTGGACGGGATGGCTGCTCAGGAGAATGAGCCCGCGCGCCGGACGGAGCTTCAGCAGATGGCCGCCATCTGCCGCAGGGTTCCGGCTCATGCTCCGCAGACCTTCCACGAGGCCCTTCAGCACTACTGGTTCATCCACCTGGGGGTCATCACCGAATTGAACCCCTGGGATTCGTTTAACCCCGGGCGCCTCGACCAACACTTGATGCCTTTCTATGAGAAGGAAGTGGCAGCAGGCACCCTCGACCGTGAACAGGCCCGCGAACTGTTGCAGTGTTTCTGGGTTAAGTTTAACAACCACCCCGCCCCACCCAAAATCGGCGTCACCGCACTTGAAAGCAACACCTATACCGACTTTGCGCTAATCAACCTTGGAGGGGTAAAGGCGGATGGCAGCGATGCAGTGAATGAGATGACCTACCTCATCTTGGAGGTCATCCAGGAGATGCGCCTGCTGCAGCCCAGCAGCATGGTTCAGATCAGCAAGAAGAATCCCGATCGCTTCATCCACAAGACCCTGGACATCACCCGCACGGGTTTTGGACAACCCTCATTTTTCAATACTGATGCCATTGTCCAGGAGCTGCTAAGGCAGGGCAAGGACATCGAAGACGCCCGCAACGGGGGCGCTTCGGGCTGTGTGGAGACCGGCGCCTTTGGCACAGAGGCCTATATCCTGACAGGCTATTTCAACCTGGCCAAGATCCTAGAGGTGACCCTTCACAATGGCTTTGACCCGCGCACGGGCAGGCAGATCGGCCCCGAGACCGGGGATCCCCTGTCGTTCAACACCTTTGATGACCTGCTAAAAGTCTACCAGGAGCAGATCGGGTACTTTGCCGATGTGAAGATTGAAGGCAACCTGGTCATTGAACAGTTGTTTGCCACACAGCTGCCAGTCCCCTTCCTGTCTTTGCTCATCGACGACTGCATCGCTAACGGCAAGGATTACAATGCCGGTGGCGCCCGCTACAACACCAGCTACATCCAGGGTGTGGGCCTGGGCAGCGTGACCGATAGCCTGACAGCCCTTCGCTACCAAGTATTCGAGCAGGAGACCATAACGATGATGGGGATGCTGGAAGCCCTGGAGAAGAACTTTGAGGATTATGAAGAATTCCGTCGTACCCTGGTTTTTAATACCCCGAAATACGGCAATGATGACGATTATGCAGACCAGCATGCCAGGATTCTATTTCAGTTCTATTATGATGCGGTGGACGGAAGGCCCTGCTACCGTGGGGGCAAGTTCCGCATCAATATGCTGCCCACCACCTGCCACATCTATTTTGGCAGCGTGACAGGTGCTATGCCCGACGGTCGCCTGGCAGGCAAGCCTCTCTCGGAAGGCATCAGCCCAGTGCAAGGCGCTGACCAGAAAGGCCCCACCGCAGTGCTGAAGTCAGCCGCCAAGATCGACCACATCAAAACGGGCGGCACGCTGCTTAATCAGAAGTTCACCCCTTCCTTTTTCGACGATCCCGAAAGCTACCGCAAGCTCACGGCCCTCATCCGCACCTATTTCCGGATGGACGGCCACCATATCCAGTTCAACGTGGTCTCGGCCGATACCCTGCGCGAGGCACAGAAACATCCGGAGAAATACCGTGACCTGATCGTCAGGGTGGCAGGATACAGCGACTACTTCAACGACCTTGGGCAAGACCTGCAGAACGAGATCATCGCCCGCACTGAACACAGCGACGGCTAAGCGGCAGGATGAAATCAGGGACGGTACCCTTCAGCAAATCGCCAGCGGGTGGTAAAGTTTTTTGATAAGGGAGCCTGCAGCAAATACATCCGTAGCAATTCAATGGGGATGTTGTTCTGACGCATGACCTCATCGTGAAATTCGCGGGAGGTTTTTCCGTGTCCAAGCATTTCACGGCTCAGCATCTGAAATTGTATGCCGCCGATCATATAGGCCAGTTGATACAAGGGGTCGTAACGTCCCATAAACGACCTTCTGACTTCGGCTTCGGCGTTAGCCCGTTCATGACCCACCTCCTCCACCAGGAAGTCGATGCATTCTTGCGGGCTCATCTGCCCCAGGTGATACTTCAGGGAGAACAGAATCCGGGCGGCACGGTGTTTGCGCCAGAAGAGGAAACCCATACGGTCCTCAGCCCCTTCTGGTAAGCCCATTTCATATAGCTGGAACTCCCAGTAAAGAGGCCATCCCTCGAGCCAGAATGGGGTTCCAATGAGGCGACGGTAGGGCTTGTAGCGCTGGTTCATAAAACCCTGGAGGTGGTGGCCGGCAATGAGTTCGTGATGCACGGTGGCCTTGCAGAAGTGGGGGTTGTTGCCACGCAGGCTCATCAGCTTGGCCTCGTGCGACATGGAGTTGGTGGGATAGGAAATGATGATCGACTCTCCGCCCAGGAAAAAGGGGTTCATCAATTGGGCCTGGGGCGACATCATCTCCATGCGCCAGGTCTCATTGGCCAGCTCAGGAATGGTCAGCAGATCATTGTCTTCAAGGAAAGCGATGGCTTCTTCGGCCAGGCGTTTGATCATGGCAGGCTGTTCACCGGGTGGCACATACTGACCCTTGACATGCTCGAGGGCAGCGTGCCAATCATCGCCAAAACCCAGCTCGCGCGATGCGGCAATCATCTCATTGCGGCACCATTCCAGCTGCTGTTGCCCGATGGCAATCAACTCTTCGGGGGTATAGGGGATAAACTCAAACTGAAGCCGCTGCATTAAGGCCTCACGGCCAATCGGCTTGCCCACGATCCCGCTGCCGTCGTCTTTCACAGCATCCTC
>JAZBOS010000058.1 GCA_036351255.1 Bacteroides sp. | reverse complement strand
TTCACCTTGTTGACCAGATAGTAAAAAACCGGGGGGATGTATCGTTTGAAATACACCATAAGCAATTCCTTGCCCCCGATGTAGGCGTTCTTTTTGTTTTTCTTCACAGCCCTGACAATCTGACGGGAGCATGTTTGAGCGCTGATGCCACCGCTTTGGCCAGGATCCTTGATGCCGTGTGGACTGCCATCGCGGGTCAGGGCATGCAGCGAGATATTGGTATTGACCCTTCCGGGAAAGAGCAGGGTGACCTTGATCCCGCGGTCGTGGGTTTCGGTTCGCAGCGACTCAAAATAGCCGCAAAGGGCGTGCTTGGAGGCTGCATAAGCCGAGCGGTAGCGGAAGCCAAATAATCCGGCGATGCTGGCCGAAATGGCAAAGTGGCCCCTGCCCTGTTCGAGCATGCCGGGCAAAACCAATTTGGTGAGCTCGACCGCTCCCCAGAAATTCACTTCAAAAAGCTTGCGGTCGATGTCCAGGGGGGTCTCCTCCACCAGCGATCGCTGGCTGATGCCCCCGTTGTGGAACACCATATCAATGACAGGCGAGATCTCCTTTGCTTTTTCATAAGCCTGGTAGATCTCTTTGCTGTTGGCAAGGTCAAAGGGTATGGTGTGGGTTGTTACCCCGGACTGCCGGCATCGTCCGGCCACTTCTTCCAGTTCGGGAAGAAAGGCTGCGGGCGCCGATAGCAATAATACGGAAGGCCCCTGTAGCGCCACCTCTGTGGCCAGGGCTTCCCCTATGCCCGAAGAGGATCCGGTAATCCATACCACCCGGTTTTTGAAATCACTCATACCATCCTTTTTGAGCCTTCAAAGATAGGCCAAGATTTATTTTAACCAAAGACTTTTTGAGCGGGTCGGCGACGAAAATAATGGATGTTTCATCGGGGCTTCCGGGGTATTAGAATAAGACCGTGTTTTTTAAAACCATGGGTCAAAGGCTTTCATCTTTTCCCATCCTTGCATCTTCCGGACCAATGGGCCTGATCACCCGGCAAGGGTTACCAGCGGCCAATACGCCTGCTGGAATGTCGCGGGTAACCACACTCCCTGACCCGATAACTGCGTGATCGCCGATATTTACACCCGGATTGATGACCACCTGCCCGCCAATCCATACGTGGTCGCCAATTTTTACAGGCAGGGCATACTCAAGCCCGGCGCTCCTTTCGGAGGACAGCAAGGGATGGGTGGCAGTATAGATCCCTACACCGGGTCCAACGAAGACGTGATGGCCGATATGGACGGGTGCACAGTCGAGGATCACCAGGTTGAAATTGGCGAAGAAGAAATCGCCGATGTGGATGTTGTAGCCATAGTCGCAATGGAAAGGGGGCTCGATGGTGAGGTCCTGACCTGCCTTACCCAGGAGTTCGCGCAGCAGCCTCGGCCTCTGATGCCACTGGTCAGGAGGCTGTGTATTGAAGGCATAGACCAGCTGACGGGCACAAAGCCTGTCGCGGCTGAGTTCGGCATCCATGGCATTGTATAATTTGCCCGTAAGCATTTTTTCCTTTTCTGTGCGCATCTATTTCCCTTTTTTGGTTTAAGAAAGAATCTCTCCATTTCATTTTTTATTCTGCTGAAAGCAGAATAAATTTCCTGGAGACTCCTGTATCTGCAATGTAAAAACATTTGAGGTCTTTCCAAAATCCTTTAAAAAAGTCTATTTTTAAGGTTGTAACCCCAACCCCCCATTGCAGGCCCAAAATTATGGAACAAAAAGACTATCTGCTCAGGGAAATAGAAAAGATTGGGATTGCCCTGCGGGGCATCCTGATGAAACTCACCGGCAAGGACACCGGGGCACCCCTGGCCATGGAAAGCCGCTTCGATTTTGCCAGCGAGATGCTTTTGAAAGATGCCGGATTTAATCTCCAGCAATTTAAAGCGATGAATGAAGCAGATTCAAAGGCTTACCTGGAGGAAACAAAAGGACTTATCCCAGAGAACCTGGAATTACTGGCAGATTTGTTTTATGAGCTGAGTCAGCGCGAAACCGGGGCCCTCCAAAAGGCCTGCCTCCATAAAGCCCTGCTTGTCCTGGAACACTGCAACCAGAAGGGCAAGACTTTTTCCTTCGGGAGGGAGGAAAAGCTGGGCCTCATCAAAACAGCCCTCGAAGGATTCTGCGAAAGCCGGGCCCGGTAAACCAGGAAAGCGGGCCGGGTTAACCGGAAAATGGAGGTTGCGGAACAGAAGCGCCCAGGGGGAAAAGCTTAAACGGCGGTCTGGACCCATTGATTCAAGATGGCAGCGACCTTTTTTCCGTGAGAACCGCTGGGGTTATCAAAAAAGATTTTGTTCCAGCGCTGTCTTTCTGACTGCTTCAGTTGAGGGTTTTCCTGGTATCGGAGGATGGCCTGATCGAGTTCTTCCAGTTTATCGATCTGCAGGGAGATTTCGCTGATCATCTGACGAATTTCTGAAGAGAGCCGTCGTCCGGTATCAACCCTGAAGGTGATGATGGGTTTATCGAGGGCACAGAATTCGGCCAGAACAGAACTGGTATCCCCGATAAGAAAATCGGCGGCAAGCATACAGGCAGGCAAGTCTTCAGGGCTGGCAAGGAAGATCCCGGGAACCGCTTTGGCTTTTCGCAACTGCTCTTCAGACATCATAGGATGAAGACTAACCAGAAGGTTAAACCGCTCTTTAAGACCCTGAAGCTCATCGATCCAGCGGTCGACCGCGCTCATCCCCGACTGATCCCAGGTAGCGGTAAACAATAGGGTCTTTTTACTGGAATCAAAACCGGGCTGCTTAAGGATCTTTTCACTCAATGCAATGGTTTTGGGATGGGAGAAAGCATCGAGGCGGGGGTATCCCCCCGCTACACCAACCCTAACTCCGTTTTTTTTGGCGGTTCCGACCTCGTTCTCCGAGATGAAGATAAACAGGTCGAAGGCATTGAATTTCTCCGCCCTGATCATTTTCTTGAAGAAATGGGGCCCATGTTTCAGCCCGGCTTTCCTGACCGCTTTGATCGGGAACCTGTGAAGGGCGTGGCGGGCCATAATGACCGCGGGGGGAAATACTGGCCAGGTTTTTACTGCAATGCCTCTTTTCCTCAGGGCAGATGCCACCTTCAGGTTGCGGGCCACCAGGTCAAAAGGAAAATTGAGATGGGGCAGAATGTGTTCGATGACCGCATGATCGTGTTCCGAATCCAGGTAAAAAGCTACCTTGCCGGGTCCACGCATCAACCGCCTCAGCTGCCACCCCAGCCAGTAGGGAAATTTCAACAGGATTCCGGTCACCACCATAGGGATCTATGCTTGTTTTTTCTGCCTTCTTTTCTTTTCAAGGCGCTCCAAAATGAATTGCTCCAGCTCAGTTATGCGGGCCTCACGGCCGAATTGCTCTCTGACGAATGTTTTGGCCGCTTCACCCATCGAATGCATCTTGTCAGGTTGCTGCATTGCATGTATTACTTCCCTGGAGATGGCATCCGCATCTGCAGGAGGAATGAGGACTGCGTGGCGGCCACCCTGGCTGAGTTCTTCAGCTCCATCGACGCGGGTCATGATAACCGGTTTGCCATAAGCCATGGCTTCCATCGGGGCATTGGGCATCCCTTCGTAGAGGGAAGGATGGACAAACAGATCGCAGGCCTTGTAATAGGAAACAGGCTGGTGAATATATCCGGCAAAATGGATGGAATGCTCCACCCCTTTCTCTTTGGCATATTGCCGGAGCCTGTCAAGGTCCTTTCCATCGCCAATGACATAAAACAGCAATTCGGGGCATGCCTTTTGAATGGCCGGCAAGGCATCGACCAGGTAAAAATACCCTTTATCGGCCACTGCCCTGCCAACACAAAGGGCGATGGTGCGTCCAGGAAATTCTTTGGAGAAGTCGTAAGCAGGAGTCTGGTCATCGATCAGGACGCCATTGTAGATGACCTTGATAAAGTCATCTTCTGCCAGCCCCATTTTTTCATAAGCATCGCGGATGGTAGCGGTATTGGTCACCACCCCATCCACAAAGAGGCGTGCCCGCAGCCTGATCTTCCAGCTGTTTTTGGAAGGGGGTGAGCTGGCCCTGCGCACCACGGCGGGCTTCCCGCCAAAGCGGGCAGCCAGTCCGGCCACGGAGAGTTCGCGGCTCATACAAATCACGACATCGACCTTCTGCTTACGCATAAACCCAGCAAGCTGAATGGTTTTGAGCAGACGGTTCAGGGCATTGAGGTGGAACGGCAGGACATCCAATTCTTTGGCGGCAGCCTCCCACAGGAGGATACCCCCTTTGCGACCGGCTACGGTAACCTGATGCCCCCGGTCACGGAGAGCAATGGCCGTGTTGACCACCCAACGCTCGCCCCCGCCGAATTTCTTTTTGCCTATGACCCTGATAAACAGTATGCGCATCACCTGAAATTAAGTCCCGGGAAAAACCACAATTTCCCGGAAGGGATAAAAGTAACAAAATGTTTTGAAGTGCTAATCGATCTTGTCCTTCCCGGAAGTTTCCAAAGCCTGGGCATCATCCTCGAGCACGGGCATGTCAAGATAGTCCATCAGTGTCTGGGCAAAGAGGTTTTCAAGATGGGGTTTCTCCTCCACAAACGTCCAGGGCTTATCGGGGAGAGCGCTGAAAAAGCCCTCGGATTTGGCCACTACACTCATACCAAAATGCAAGGCCTGGAATTCGACCAGAAAAAAATCTTTCCCATTGAAGAGGATGTCGAGCGAAAGAAAGGGGGTATCTAATTTCTGGTAGACGGAGCGGGCAAAATCAAGCAATGCCGGGTCGGGCTCTTTATTGAAGCTGAATTTCTTGGTCCCGCTGGCACGGAAGTCCCCCTTGTTAACTGAACGCTTCATTACATAATAGCGATTACCGGCTGTAAGCACCCGGTAGTCGAAATCGAGGCCCGGGACGAACTCCTGAAGGACAAAGTTCTTTTCTACCTTGAGGTATTCCCGGTATTCCATGTAATCCTGACGGTCGGAATAATGGGGGTATTCCTTGAATTTCTTCTTCCGGAAATATTTCCTGCGCAACAGGTCAATCTTTTTTCCTATTCCAAGGCGGTTCTTCAGGCGTTTGAAGTGCTTCATCAAATCGCCTGCATCCCTGATAAGAAAAACGCCCTTGCCGTTGGTGCCCTCGGTGGTTTTGAGCACCAAAGGGTACTTTAGGCTATTTGGATCCACTTCCTCCCCGGAAGAAAAATAGAGCCCTGACAATCCGGAAAGCCCAACAGCCTTTTTGTAAATCTCCTGGTAGCCTTTGTTTTCGTGGCATTTCAACAGGTCGCAGGAAGGGATGACCCGGTTTTCTTTTGAGAGGTGGTAGATAATATCGTTGATATACTGCCGGTAGTTTTCCTTTTGCGAAAAGGCATAGAAGATGGTCCTGTTTTTTAGTTCGACAGGACTGTTAACCACCTGGTGAAAATCGTGCAGTTCAACCTGCCAGCCTTTCTGGGTGAGGATAGCGGCTATTTTATCCACATCGAGGCTAGACCAAGGCTTGCGGGTTTGTCCGAAAAACTTATTGCGGCTGGTTAAGATGACAAGGTCACGTTTCATGGTTCGGATGACAAATAAAAAACTCCTGATGCCTGTTACAAAGGATCCGGGAAACAGGAAGAAATCCCTGGGGAAGCCAGTCAGTTACCAGGCGCATTGTGCTGTTCTGCAACAAGATACCCCTACAACTGATTATCCCTTTACAAAAATAGCAATACTAATGGCAAATTGAAGCCATAGAATATTAAAATAAGCATAAAAACCCTTCAAAGTAAACCTAAGATTTACAGCTGAAGGGCTTAAAAGGAAATAATTATTCCTGTTTCAGCAAGACCAGGATTATCTTATTTTCATTCAGATTAGCGATGAACGTGTTTTCGAGTCGGTCCTCTGCCAGATATTGTTCACCCTCCTCCCTGTAATTGCTAAACCGCCCACTATTTTGCATATGTTCGATAAAATCAAAGAATACTTTTTTGGCGGTCATCTCATCAGGATAGTTTAGAATGATATTACGGTGAAATTTTTCTTCAACAGCCAGGGCCTCAGTAACCTTCAAAATATCTGCTGATCCGAAATGGTAAACATTGTTGAGGGCCAGGGGTCCAAGTATATAGGTAGCGCTGAGCATTTCCTCATTACGATATTCAGTATACAGGCTGGGTAAATGGGATTGGACCGGGGCCCATTCCTGCATACGGGTCACCAAACTGGCGAAGGCCTTCAGTTTGGTTTTATTGCTGAGACCTGTTGCGGAGACCGATACATAGAAAGGGCCTTGCCAGAGGTGCAGGTAGTCATCGCCATACACCACCCAGGGGCCGGGGTTTACTTCAATCTTAAGGCTGCCCTTGCGCAGGCTGAACATCCCGAAGGCCGCACTGTCGCTGGCCATATGATAGACCTCGATATAGAGCTTTCCATCGGTGGGGTGCTGCAACTCGACGGCCGCCACATCCCTGAAGCCATATTCAAGAAAGAGATCGGCCCCGCCATTGATCAGGAAGAACAGGTCGTCGCCCTCATATGCCTGTACCTCATAGCTCTGTTTCCATCCGGGGAGCCAGTTATTACCCGGCAGCAGGTCCATGGCGGTTTGGCCAAAAGCGGGGGTTGCAAGCAAGCTAAAAGCCAGAAGCATTAACAGCAAGGAAAGCTTTGATCTACTCATTGTTTACCTCCAGGATTGATAGTTTTGAAAGGTCTTTTTCGCCCAGTCCGATTTCGTAACCTTTCTGAATGGTCAGGACATCCTCAGGCAGGAAGCCGATCTGCTGTGCGCAATAGGTATCGACGGCAACAGGGTCAGTGCCAGTGACCACCTTCAGAGGGCTGACAACATCGCCGGGGCCGTTGGGGCCATTGGTCACAAAGCAATAAGTGACATCGGAGATAATCAGATCAGGGGGACGTACCAGGTACAGGTCAGCAATGCACTGGGCCAGAAACTCAGGGTCGTTGCGTGAGGGACCATCGAGATGGAACTTCACGTTGGATGCCCGGGTGTTAAGGCCCATCAGGTTCTTCATGCTGTTGGTCAGGATGGTGGTGGCATGATGTTTGGCAATGGGGATGTTGATGAACACATCCACTTCAAAGAGTTCCTTGACCAGCTCAAGATCCTTTACACTGACAGCGCCCTCCACCTTGGGTACTTTGACAAAAACATCCTCGCTGAAGACAGCAGGAAATTGATTTTCCTTGATCTCACGGGTACGTGCGATCATTTCCCGGTACTCAGGTTCCAGTGGGGTCCGCGTCCAGTAATCGGGTTTGATGGGTTGCAGAAACACGATGTCGGTGGCGCCGGCATCGAAGGCCATCTTGATGGTGGCGATCACCACCTCTGGATCGACGTAAGCTCCCCTGTTGCGGAAATCGGAATTGACCAGGATGCCTACTGCATTGCCCGGTTTCACAAAACGATCCATACCACCCAATAACTCCACCGCCTGGATGGTTTGTTCAAAAACATCATTGCCCTTGACCGAGGCAATGTCGGGGGTCTGCGCACGGGCCAAACCCAAGGGCAGGATCCACAAAGCAAGTAAAAAAAATCTCATTTTCATAGTGCAGAAAGTTTTATAAATGGTTGCCTGCAAATATAGTATTAAATGACATTGCATGCAATTGTCATGAAAAATCCGAAAAAAAATCCCAGGTGTCAGTTGATTCTAATCCGTTTGTCAGGCCATGGCACGAAAATCCCGGAAGAATCCTTAAGTTTGTTCATAGAAACAGAGAAAAAAACCCCCAATGGTTTCAAATTTGATAAAAGCAAAAGGACTTGCAGTGCTGTTCATCCACTTGATGCTTTTCAGCGGCTGCCAGGCAAGGCAGGCCCCGCCTGCAAAGGATGAAGCAGGAAGGATGGGATGGAGCGAATCTTGTGTGAAGGTGGAGGAAATGTCCATAAGCGTCAGTGAGGCAGATATGGCAATGATAAACGAACTGGTGTCCAGCATTTCAAAGGAGGCAGGAAAAGTCGCAGAAATTGGGGACTTGATCCTTTCCCTGGGGGAAAAGCTCCTTGGCACCCCCTATGTGGCGCATACCCTGGAGGTGAACGCTACGGAGCAGTTGGTAGTGAACCTGCAGGAGGTGGACTGCACGACTTTCGTGGAATACATCCTGGCACTTGCCCTGACCATCGAAGAGGGTAAAGCCGGTTTTGAGGACTATGCCAGCATCCTGGCCTGCCTGCGCTACCGGGAAGGCTACCCCAATGGATATGCATCCCGCCTGCACTACTTCTCGGAATGGCTGCACTTGCACGCACAGCAAGGATTGCTGGAACTGGTGAGTGAACCCATTGGCAGCAAGCCTTTCGACAGCAAAGTATCATTTATGACCGCGCATCCCGGTGCATACCCCCAAATGGCCGATCCTGCCATTTTAGAACAAATGAAGGAAGTGGAGAAGAATGTATCGGCCTTAAAAACAAATTTCATCCCGAAAGAAGACATACGGGAGGTTGAAAAGTACATTCAAAACGGTGATATCATTGCTTTTACTACCGATATTGAAGGCTTGGATGTTTCGCATACCGGATTTGCATATTTCAGGGAAGGCCGGCTGCATTTGCTGCACGCCTCTACCCGCGGCAATAGCGTTGAGGTAAGCGTGGTTCCCTTAAGCGAATATCTTGCGGAAATGCGAAGGGTCATTGGCATTTTGGTGGCCAGGGTCAAATAAACATTATTTTCTGAATTTCCTTATAAACGCCTCCACCTCGGGCACTCCTCCCTGATAGATCAGGTATCCATTGTAAGGTTCGCGGGGGGTGATGTCGTCGTTGATGGGGGTAAGCATAATGCGCTTCACTTCTTCCAGGTCGCTGGTTTGCCCCAGGGCCCACCCGAGCTTGATGTAAGCCACTTCGGGCAAGAGGTTTTCGCCGGGAACCACACCCAAGGCCATCATTTCACGGCCGGTTTCATAGACAAACATCTGCACATAGCCCCAAAGAGTCTGAACAGTCATATAGACGGCGACACCAGCCTTTCGGGCGCGATCGAGGGCGGGATACAAGGGTATGTTCACATGACCGAGCCCGGTACCTGCAATGATGATACCCTTATAACCATTTTCGATAAGTGAATCGATCATATCAGGCATCATATTGGGATAGTAATACACGATGGCGACCTTTTCCTCGAAGTAAGGCATTATGTTGACCTTGCGGTCCTTACGGCGGTGGTTGTATTCTGCCTTTATGGGTTTTACGCCCTGTCGGGTGACAGTGGCCAGGGGTGTTTCTCCCAGGGTGCGGAAGGTGCTGCGATAGGAAGAATGCATCTTACGGACACGGGTTCCGCGGTGGAGAAAAGCATAATCATCAGAAGTGGGCCCGAACATACAGACCATCACTTCGGCAATGTCTCCGTGGCCTGCGGTGTAGCAAGCGTGCATCAGGTTGAGGGCAGCATCGGAGGACGGACGGTCGGACGAGCGCTGTGAGCCCACCAACACAATGGGTATTGGCGGGTTCTGCACCATAAAGGTGAGGGCGGCCGCAGTGTGGTGAAGGGTGTCGGTGCCGTGGCCAATCACAATGCCATCGATGCCATTCTCGATCTCCTTGCCAATGGCGATGGCCAGTTTTTTATATTGCTCAGGACCCATATTCTCGCTGAAAACAGCAAAAACCTTCTCGGTAGTGAGGTTGCAGATATCAGCCAGCTCGGGAACGGCCCCATAGAGTTCTCCCGGGGAGAAAGCAGGTATCACAGCACCGGTGCGGTAGTCGAGGCGGGAGGCAATGGTACCGCCCGTACCAATAAGCTTCACTTTGGGAAGCCCTTCGGTATAAGGAAATTCCTTTTCTGGGATCTTGTAATTGGCTTTTTTATAGCCAGTTTCCTTCATGTCGAGGATAGTATCGACAGCAATGCCAACATTGTATCCGGTGGGAATCTTAAGCACGAGGTGGCGGTCGTCGTCGTTTTCGGATCGGGGCAGCACCGTACCCACAAAGTTGCCACGGCTGGTTTCAATGGTAGCCTGGCCCCAGACCCTGACGTTATATTTTTTCAGGACCTCAAGGGCCTGTCCTTTATATCCCTGGAAAAAGTCTTCGCTCATTTAAATTGGGTTTTGGGTTTGGGGTTCAAGGTTTAAGGTTTAAGGTTTAAGGCCTTTGCATTTCCTGCTTCTTACTTCTTGCTTTCTGCTTCTTGGGTTTTCTCTCCATTTCCCTAAAGTTTCTTAAGTCTCTCACTTCTCATCTCTCATTTCTCACTTCTGATCTCTTCCTTCTTCCCATTTTCCAGGGCAGCGCGCAAATCAGGGAGGGCGATGTTTCCCAAGGCATTTTTGCGAAGTTGACCCATCATCCAGTTGACGCGGGCATCTTCATCTTTTCGTCGGCCAATGGTCGCATATTTCTTTTTCAGAAAGCGCACCCCGGCCAATACCTCTTCGGGTTTCTGGGGCTTAAAGTTGATGCTAACCAGGATGGAATCGAAATCCATCTTGGGATGTTGAACTAAAACAGGCAAAATGGGCTTGATGATCTCCCGGTCGAGGCCCCTGGACTTAATTTCGCGAAGAATTTCAAGCAGTTGCTCATACCTGAAGCTTTTGGAAACCTCGAAATGTCCTTCCACAAAACGCAGGCGGTGGCCCAGCAGGGTTCCGGCAAAAACAGGGTCAACATCCAGTTCTTCCACCATCTGTTTCAGCAAGGGGAAAAAATTCTTCTTCAGTATATAAAGATACGTGTCTTCGGGCACATTCCAATCCTGCATTTGGCGGTAAGCTTCCATGGCCTCAAGGGGCAGGTCTCTCGATAGCCTTTTAATGCGTTCCTCCTCTAAAGGAATGGGCGCCGAATCGGTATCGGGATACATGCGATCAGCCCCAGGCAGTACGCGCTCGAAAATGGTAGTACCGTTTTCAAACGACTTACGGGTTTCGTTGGGAACTCCAACGAAGGCCATACGGCAGCGCTCCTCAATGGTCTCCAATGCGGTGGGGATGTCGTCTGCCGGGCCCCAGAACAGGATGATGCCATCTTCGGCTTTGGCGCCAAGCACCTTGCGGAGACGGGCAAAGACCTCTTCATTCTCCAGAGGTTTCAAGTCTTCCGAATGGGTCATATTGGGCTTTTCAATGCAGGCAATGACTTTCAGGCGTTCGCTGATCTCATCGGCAAAGACCTTTCCGGGCTGAGTGAAGTGCGACAGGATACCGCCAAAACGTGGCAGGCAAACGGCATACAACTCCAACTGCTGTTCCTTGAGGTTTTTAAGGATCTTTGACCGGAAGTCAAAATATACAGGGTCGATCCTTTGCCAGGTCATTTGCCAGACCTCAGGCTTTTTCACCTTCTCAAGCAGGCGTTCGCGAATATGTAATAAAGCCCATTGGCGGAAAGATTCGTTATGGGTCAGTTCGGGAATCCAGCGAATGTGGGCCACGCCTTTGATTTCAACGCGTGATCCTCCGCGACAACTCACGTTGACGTCCTGACGGGCAGCACCCATTCCGGTACGGACCTTGCCCGTACTGCGGTTCAGGAAGCGGATGAACTGGCAGGCTTCGGCCACCTCGTCGGGGTTGACCATATCGGGATAGGTCACCGTTTCGATGAGCGGCATCCCCAACCGGTCTGTGCGGTAAACCCTGGTGTGTCCAATATCAGAGACCTCACGGCAGGAGTCCTCTTCGAGGCTGAGCTGGATAAGGCGGACCTTTTTATTGCGCAGCTGAATCTCGCCTTCTACACCGATGATGGCTGTTCTCTGGAAGCCTGTTGGGATGCTGCCATCGAGATATTGCTTTCGGGTGATGTGGACCTCTCCTACCAGGTTCAGTTTTTTCAGTAGGCTGATTTGAATGGCGATGTCGAGGGCTTCATTGTTGAGGGGAAAGGGCGGGGTATCATCCACCTCGTAAGTGCAGGTGGTAGCATTCTTAATGCGGTAAACGATCTCCTTGCGGGTCTTGAATTCCATCAGGGCAGTACCGTCGTATTCCCCCAGCTCGCTCAGGGTTGGCCGCATATGGCGAATCACCTCGGCATCGTAATCATCGGGAGCCTGGTAAATGCCGCAGGGGCAACGGCAGAAAAGCTTGCGCTTGGTGTCGAGTTGCTGGTGGACCTCCAAACCCGACATGAAACCGATGCGGTCGTAATCTTTCTGGGTGGCTTTTTTACGGGGGACATAGCCAATGGCCTTCAGGGTTTCGCGGTAATTTCTCAAGGCATCAGATTGCTTCTTCATCAAGAAGGGATTTACAGTTTGGTTTCGGTTTTGTTGTATATGACCTTACGGGCGGCCAGGTAATCCATTACAAATTCAAAGTTATCGGGGTCCATCCCCAGAAGTTCGGGCGGGAAGACTCCCTTGCCCGCAAAGCGGCCCTGTAGAACAAGTTCGGCGCAGGCTGTTGCCGTAAAGCCCGTTGTGCGGGCCATTGAAGATAATTTTGTGCCCGGATCGTATGCATCGTAGAGGTTATAAACGATCTTTTTGTTTTGACCTTCCTCCTTACCGGAAATCTCAATGCGCATCACGGTGAATTCGGGCTCTTCGGGGCCCAGTTTCCAATCGTCGATCAGTACCTTGCTGGTGAAATCGATGGGCCTTATGGCGGTGTTGTTGATGGTGATAGGCGTTTTTTCAAAGAAACCAGCTGTTTTCAGGGCCAGGATCAACTGGATATGGCCGGGATAGCGCAGGGTTTTCTCTCGCATATTGGGGATATGCTCCATATTGGAAAGAAGCGATCGAAGCCCGTCGGTATAAAACGCTTCGAGGGTGCCTACTTTTTCGAAAAACATCAGTTCGGGTTCGCTCATCGCAGGTTTGGTGAGGAGCTGCCCTTTCTCTACATAGCGAGCGGGGCGGGTATATTCTTCAATGACGTCGATCGGCGAGAACGGGGCTTTATAATAGAAGGGATAGATCTTGATGCGCGGGAGGCCGCCCACCACGTATTCAAAATTTTCGACATCCATCAACTCATTGTGATAGCCAACGATCAGGTTGGGCACCCCGGGTGCCACCCCGCAATCGGTGATGGCAGTTACCCCCTTTTGAGCCGCCAAGGCGTTAAGTTCCATAAAGTCCTCGGGCATAAAGGAAATATCGACTATGTTTTTCCCGGCTTCAATAACGGTTCGAAGGGTATCGAACCCCATGAATCCTGGTACGGCCGAAATCACAAGGTCGCAGTCTTTAACAAGTTCAGCTACCCTTTCTTCCTCCATCAGATTAATACCCTGCGTATGGATGGGATAGTTGGAAGATAAGTACTCAAGGGATTCCTTGTCAATATCGGCTGAGGTGACCTGATGCTGAGCAGACAGATCAATGGCGATGGCCTTTCCCACCATGCCTGCCCCTAAAACAACAATATTACTCATGACTTAACGGTTTGGTAAAAAACACTTAAAATAACCTGCGGCGGCTAAGTTATTAAATTTGTGAAAATATCAGGGGCTGGAAAGGAAAAAGAAATTTCACAAGGAAGGTTCCAACTTGCCGCCTTTCCTTAATTTTGCATTTTGTGTGTCATGACCTGCCGCATTGGCCAACTTATTGAATCCATGTTATTAAACCAAGGCTCAAATCTTCATTCGAAACGCAAGAACATCATCCTGGCTGCGATGATCCTGACGGGGTTAATTTTTCTTCTCCGGCTGTTCTATATCCAGGTGCTTGATCCATCGTATAAGTTATCTGCCAACAGCAATGTCCTCAGGTATGTAACGGATTATCCTGCGCGGGGATTGATTTACGATCGCAATGGAGAATTGCTTGTTTACAATGAGGCTCATTACGACCTGATGGTAGTCCCCGGGCAGGTGAAAGAAATTGATACAACAGCTTTTTGCCAGTTGCTGGGCATTGAAAGGGTGACATTTGAGGAAAGACTGAAAAAAGCAAGCGATTATTCCCTTTTCCGGCCTTCGGTTTTTGAGAATCAAATATCGAAGAACACCTTTGCCATTTTTCAGGAGAAGTTGTTTCGTTTTCCCGGCTTCTTTGTCCAGCCGCGTACCCTGCGCAAATATACCTACCCCATTGCAGCCCATACCTTCGGGTATGTAGGCGAGGTTGGTCCCCGCGATATCGAAGCCAATCCCTATTATCAATCGGGAGACTATATTGGTATCAGTGGGATAGAACGCAGCTATGAGCAAGAACTCAGGGGACAAAAGGGGGTTAAGGTCCGCATGGTGGATGTGCTGAACCGGGATATCGGTTCGTTTCAGGAAGGCAGATTTGACACCATTGCTATTCCTGGCAAGGACCTTTACACCACCCTGGATGGACAATTGCAGCAGTATGGCGAAAAACTAATGCAAAACAAACGGGGAAGTATTGTGGCTATTGAGCCTTCCACTGGTGAGATCCTGGCACTGGTTTCAACGCCTTCCTATGATCCCAACCTGCTTGTTGGCCGGGTCCGCAACGAAAACTACCGGAAGTTGCAGGAAGACACCCTCAAGCCTTTGTTCAACCGGGCCCTTATGGCTCAGTATCCTCCCGGCTCAGCCTTTAAAATCGTGAATACACTGACAGCGCTGCAGGAAGGCGTAATCAATTACAACACCCAATATGGCTGTGGGGGTGCTTATTACAGCGGAAGGATCAGGGTGGCCTGCCACAGCCATGCAAGCCCGGTGAATGCACACCGGGGCATCCAGTTCAGCTGCAACACCTTCAGTTGCATCACCTTCAGGCAAATCCTTGATCAGCCTAGATTCAGCAATATCCAGGAAGGTTTTAATACCTGGCGGAAATATGTGACCAGCTTTGGTTTTGGGCAGCCCTTTGGAAGCGACCTTGCTCATGAACTCAGCGGGCTGATTCCTTCTTCGGAATATTACGACAAGATTTACGGGCCAAGGGGCTGGCGCTCTCTTACGGTGATTTCCCTTGCCATAGGACAGGGCGAGGTGGGCACCACCCCGGTGCAACTGGCCAACCTGGTAGCCACGATGGCCAACCGGGGTTACTATTACACGCCTCACATCGTCAGGGCAATCGCCCACCCCGACAGCCTTCAGGAACGTTTTTTGGAGAAACATAACACCCTGATCGATCAAGCCCATTTTGAAGAAATTGCAGAAGCCATGCGCGATGTCGTGAGTGCCGGAACCGGTCAGTTCTCGATGATCCCTGGCATCAGCATGGGAGGAAAAACAGGCACAGTACAAAATCCACACGGCGAGAATCACAGCGTATTTATTGCCTTTGCACCCGTGGAAGACCCCAAAATTGCCATCTCGGTGGTAGTTGAGAATGCCGGATACGGGGCTACCTGGGCTGCACCCATTGCCAGTTTGATGATTGAAAAATACCTTACCCGTCAAATTGGCCGCGCCTGGTTTGAACAGCGTATTTTAGAGGCCAGCTTTTAAAGGGACCCGCCATGAAAAAACAATATGACTTTTTTCAAAATATTGACAAGACCACCGTCTTTCTTTTTCTCCTTATGATCATAATGGGTTGGCTGAATATTTTTTCAGCCGAGCTCAATGAAGACCATCAAAGCATTTTTGATGTCAGCCAAAGTTATGGGAAGCAAATGATGTGGATCATAACCTCTATCGTAATCGGAGCCGTAATTTTGATGTTTGATGCCAAGTTCTTCCCCGCCTTTTCCTGGGTGATCTATGGAGGGATTATGGTTATCCTGGTGAGTGTTTTGTTTTTTGGCACCGAGATCAACGCCTCCAGGTCGTGGTTCAAAATAGGCAGTTTTGCCCTTCAGCCTGCAGAATTTGCAAAATTTGCCACGGCGCTTGCCCTGGCAAAATATATAGCAGGGGTGAAATCGCGTAGCCTGGACCTAAAGACCCGGCTGAAACCCCTAGCAATCATCGCCCTGCCCATGGGGCTGATATTCCTTCAGAACGATACCGGAACAGCCCTGGTGTTTGCCTCCTTCATGCTGGTATTTTATCGCGAAGGATATATTAGCGGATTGTTGCTGACCTTTGGATTGATTGCGGCATTCCTTTTTATCCTTACCCTGGTGGTGAATCAGTATATCCTGATCGGTATCCTGGCCCTTTTGACCCTCATCGGGGCGATCATTTTCAGAAAAAGAAGAAGGGAATTGCTACAGTTGCTGGGTTTATTCGCTTTGCTTTCCCTGTACATTTATTCGGTGGATTATGCTTTTGAGAATTTCCTTCAACCCCACCAGCGGCTACGTATCGAAGTATTGCTGAACGAGGAGGTTGACCTGAAAGGGGCAGGCTACAACCTGAATCAATCGAAGATTGCCATTGGTTCAGGAGGATTTTGGGGCAAAGGATATCTGAAAGGAACCCAGACCAAATTTGATTTTGTTCCGGAACAGGGTACCGACTTCATCTTCTGTACCATTGGGGAGGAATGGGGCTTTATTGGGAGTTTTGTTATCATCTTCCTCTACCTGATTTTCATAGGAAGGCTGGTCATGCTGGCTGAGCGCCAGCGTTCAACGTTCAGCAGGGTTTTTGGCTATTCCATTGCCTCTATTCTCTTTTTCCATTTCCTCATCAACATTGGTATGACCATTGGATTGATGCCGGTTATTGGCATCCCCCTGCCTTTCTTTAGCTATGGCGGGTCTTCGCTTTGGGGATTTACCATCATGATCTTCACTTTCCTGAAACTGGATTCAAAAAGGCTGGAATTGCTTTAGAAGAAATCCATCGTTTTGCCCAATAAAAACCATCCGTGTCATTCATGAAAAATCCGGAAGAGAAAAATGAGGTAAGAAATTCCTCAGCCATTTCGTGCAATCATCTCAAGCCTTTTCATATCAAGGATTTCAATGTTCTTTCCTGATAAAGAAATGACCTTATCTCTGTTGAGGGCAGAAAGGGTGTTGATGACGCTTTCCTTTGAGTAACCAACAATATTTGCAATTTCGATCCGGCTAAGGGGTATCTGAAAAGCGTGGCTTTCAAAGATGCCTGCCAATTGGAAAAGTACAGTACAAATAGCACCATCGGCATTTTTATGGCTCAGGTGTACCAGGTCGTGGACCATTTTATTGGTATCAAGCGACATTTTCTGGACAAGGGCAACGGCCAGATCACCGTTCTCACGAATCAATTGTTCAAATATTTCCCTGTCAATGAGCCGTACTTTGGAGTCCTTTATGGCTGCAGCCGAAAAGTCAAGCGTGCCCTTAATGAATGAACACATAAGTCCGATGAATGAACCCGGGGGCACAATCTTCAGAACGGTAATTTTCTGTCCATCTTCCACGCTGAGTTTAGCCATTCCCTCTTCAAGAAAAAGAATGTGACCGGCAATGAATCCTTGCTTAAGGATGGTTTCATTTTTCCGGAAGAGCACAAGTCTGGAGTGGTTAATCACCAACTCGTGTTGTTGTGGCGTCAGTAGTGAATACCAGTTTTTACTTCCTTCAGAAACCTTGGTCGGCATGATTTACAGGGATAAAAAGTGCAATAATACATTTTTTTTGATAAAGAAGTCCTTAAAATAAACAAGGAAAGCCAAGGCTTGTTTAATAGGCTGTTATTTTTTTAACAACTAATTTTGTTCAAGAAAATGTTTAATAAAATTTGTTTAACAATTAATTAATAAAACCATGTCAGATTTAACCTTCAGAATTAAAGCAGAAAGCGCCAGTGCAGCCAAAACCATTGTAAAAGCGCGCAATTTTGAGATGATTGTGGATGAGCCAGAGAATCTGGGAGGCAGCAACGCAGCGCCCAACCCTGTGGAATACGTCCTTGCAGCCTTTGCTGGATGTCTCAATGTTATGGGTCACCTGGTGGCCAAAGAAATGGGATTTGAACTCAGAAGCCTCAAAATTGACATCTCAGGGGCCCTGAACCCAGCCAAGCTTTTTGGACAAAGTTTTGACGATCGTGCAGGCTACAAGAGCATTACCGTTAAACTAACGCCCGATTGCGATGCTGACGAAGATACCTTGGAAGAATGGATCCATGCAGTTGAAAGCCGTTGCCCGGTTAGCGACAACCTGCAAAACACCACCCCTGTAAAAGTAGAGATTGGAAAAATGGCTGTAACTGCCTAATGATATAAGACTTACCCGTTTGACCAGATAACACGGCCAAAGTATTCCAAAATATAAAATTAAACGGAAAGGCTGTCTCAAAACCACGAGACAGCATTTTTTTTTATTTTGGCCAAAACACCTGCATGGTCTCTTACACCAAATCAAAAAAACCTGTGCTCCCGGGTTGCGGTTAATAAACCGGGCATTAGCAGGAATTATCCAAATTTGCAGTAGAAACAAAGATTACACGTGAATAACACGTAGTTAATACGTAGTTTAAACGTGTGTGTACGTCTGAACTACGTCTGAACTACGTGTTAACTACGTCTGAACTACGTTTAAAGTCCCTCTTAAAAATATACCAGAGATGGCCTGAAAAGATTAAATTTTCAGCGGTAAAGAGAACCCTGGCACTAGCCATTTTTCCATTTCTGCCACATGGAGTGCTTTCATTGAAGAAGTCGCTAAAATTTAACCGGGCCAATGCGATTATTCCTTAAAGTTTTTTTACTTTCGGACAGAGAAAAAACAGGCATATGAAGATAGCCCTATTTGGCCGGGAGTTTAACCCAGCTTATTTTGCCCAGGTAAACACCTTGCTAACCACCCTGGAGAAACGGGTTAGTCAGTTTTTGGTGTATGAAAATTTTTATGGGTATTTGAAAAGCGGATTTTCATTTACCCGTCCGGTTAAAACCTTCCAGCACCACCAGGAGCTGGATGCTGACACCTTTTGCATGATAAGCCTGGGGGGTGATGGAACCCTGCTGGATACGATCACCCTGCTGAAGGATTCAGGTATTCCGGTGCTTGGGATTAATACCGGGCGTCTGGGCTTCCTTTCGGCTGTATCCACCGATGAAGTGAGCATGGCTGCTGAGGCATTGCTTAGCGGCAACTTCACACTCGACCGCAGAAGCCTGTTGCAACTGGTAGCCCCGGAGGATTTGTTCGGGTCCTTTAGTTTTGCCCTGAACGAATTAACGGTCCTCAAACGCGACACTTCGACGATGATCTCCATCAGTGCCTATGTCGACGGGCAATTTCTGAATACCTACTGGGCAGATGGGCTGATTATAGCCACACCAACCGGATCGACAGGCTATTCCCTGAGTTGCGGCGGACCCATTATTTCACCTGAATCACACAATTTCATCGTTACACCCATTGCCACGCACAATCTAACGGTGAGACCTATCGTTATTCCTGATACCAGCACCGTTAAGCTACGCATCAGTGGGCGTTCGCAGGAATACCTGGTTGTGCTCGATTCCCGTACCCGGCCTTTATCAACTTCGGTTGAGCTGGTCATTAAAAAGGCGCGGTTTTCCATTAACCTGATTTGCCTGGGGCAAAAGGATTTTTTCAAGACCATCAGAAACAAACTGGCCTGGGGCCTCGATAAAAGAAATTAGCCACAGAAAAACAGCCTGCATCTGCAAAAAAACAGCCTTTTATTGAAAAAAAAGTAATTTTGTGCTTTATCTATGCCCGGATTTATGAGAAAATTCCTGATTCTCTTTTTTCTTATCCTTTTCTTCATGCCTGAAGCCGATGCTCAGCTTTGGATGCGAGAGCGGCAATTCGTGTTTTTAGGGATGGGAGCTACGGGCTTTATGGGCGACCTTGGGGGAGCGGATAAAATCGGCACCCAGGATTACCGCGACTTCAACTTCCGCGCCATCCGGCCTTCCACCAAAATGGGTTACCGTTATTTCCTGACTTACGACCTGGCCGTGACAGGCAACCTGGCCTTTGGTTATGTGTCGGGCGATGACAGCCACACCCAGGAAGCCTTCCGGAACAACCGGAATATCTCTTTTCGCAGTCCCGTCTTTGAGGCCTCGGTTCAGGGCGAATGGTTCTTTTATACGGATGGTAAGATCGGGGCGCAATACCGGGATCAAACCCGAACCATTGGATGGATCGGTTACCGGCTCAGGGGATACATCTTTGGAGGAATCGGAAGTTTTTACTTTAACCCCCAAGGGTATTTTGACCGGGAACATTACCAGACGCTTCGGCATGCCACCATTGACAATATGGATGAGCTTCCCGAGGATGGGTGGTATAATCTTCGCCCCCTCAGCACCGAAGGCCAAGGTTTTGAAGAATTTCCCACTCGAAGGAAATATGTCCCGGTGAGCGTGGCGATTCCTTTCGGCATTGGGGCAGTCCTGTCGCTGAGCCGCGAATGGAGTGTTGGAATAGAATATGGTTTTCGCAAAATCTTTACCGATTACCTGGATGATGCAAGCACCACCTACGTGGATCCTGCTGTTTACCAGGCTAACTGGACCGATCCTTCTAAGATTGCCCTTGGAGAATTTTTTTCCAATCCGACCAACTATAGCATTGAAAACCAATATCCCGGTTACGATTCCACCCTTCCGGGTTATCAAAGGGCCAACCCTTTTAACGATGATTCCTATATGTTTTTATTCCTGACAGTTCAATACAAAATTATCAGCGGGCCAACCAGCCGCCGCTGGTCTCCACTAATCCGTTAGCAGTAATTACGACCGGCAAAATATTTAATTAATGAATACGTTATGAATGGAGGCCGGGCTTTTATGAACCGCTCGAAGACCCGCAGGAGTAATTCGAAATAATAAAAATTGAATGACACAAATAATAGTGCCAGGTTGCTGTAAGAAAAAATCCTATACGGGTTTTCTTTTGCTGTTTCTGATATTTTTTCTGCACACCCCTTCACTGATGGGCCAAAAGAATGAACTGGGCCTGCTGTTTGGAGGGTCTTATTACCTGGGTGATCTGAATCCCGGCCGGCAGTTTGCCATGACCCGCATTGGCCTTGGAGGGATGTACCGCTATAACTTCGGGCCCCATATTTCAGCCAGGGTGAATGGCATTTTTGCCAGTGTAGAAGGCAACGACGCTTTGATCAAATACAACGAGGATCGAAACCTGCGCTTTGTTTCAAACGTTACCGAGCTCTCAGGGCAATTTGAGGTGAATTTTCTTCCCTATGAACCCGGGAACCTCGAAACACCTTATTCACCATTCCTGTTTTTTGGGGGCGGGATTTTCTGGTTCAATCCAAGGGCACAATACCCTGCCGACCCTAATGATCCGAACAGCGATTGGCAGTGGATCTCATTAAGAATCCTGGGAACTGAAGGCCAGGGCAATGAAGGATACCCTGACAAATACAAGCCCTTTTCCCATCAATTTATGTTTGGAGTCGGGTTTAAGTTCAACATCAGCCGCAACATTACCGGGGGCATTGAATGGGGAATGCGACGCACAGGGACCGACTACCTGGACGATGTAAGTACCCAATACCCAGACATTAGTGTTTTTGATGATTCAGATAATCGCCCCCAGGCCATTTATTTTCACGACCGTTCCCTTTCTCACAATGGTCAAAATGCAGGACTGCAGCGCGGAGACCCGTCTGTAAACGACTGGTATTCCTTTGCAGGATTCGTTATTGCCTTTAAAATCAAAGACTCCTCCCGTGCCAAATGCTCCGCTTACAATTAAAAATTCTTAAACTTTGGGGCATCGCTTTTATTTCTCGAAACATTTTAAGAAATTTGTGCCACTTTTTGGGGGTATAATTTATTGATTGGAATGGATTTAAAGGATCAGATAAATCTTGAAAATATACCGCGTCATGTGGCCATTATCATGGATGGAAACGGTCGTTGGGCTCGTCACCGGGGCAAGGACCGCAATTTCGGGCATGAGCATGGGGTGGAGGCCGTTCGCGACACGGTTAAGGCTGCAGCCGAGCTGGGGGTTGAATATCTGACCTTTTTTGCCTTTTCTACCGAGAATTGGGAGCGGCCTCAATATGAAGTTGACACCCTGATGGAGCTTTTAGTGAAGGCTATCCATAACGAAACGCCAGAACTGAACGAAAATGGCGTACGTTTGCAAACCATTGGAGACCTGGATGCACTTCCAAAACAATGTCGCCAGGAATTAAAAGAGGCCATTGCGCTTACCGCTCACAACACCAAGCTAACGGTTGTCGTAGCCCTGAGTTATAGCTCACGCTGGGAGATCCTGAAAGCAACAAAAAAAATTGCAGCAAAAATCTGTTCAGGCGAACTGAAACCGGACGAAATTGACAACCTGATTTTTGAAAACCACCTGGAGACCGCAGGCATTCCTGATCCCGACCTGTTAATACGCACCAGCGGTGAATTGCGTGTCAGCAATTTTTTACTGTGGCAAATCGCTTATGCTGAATTGTACTTCCCCTGTGTCCTTTGGCCTGACTTCAGAAAAAAACATTTTTTCGAAGCTGTTATTGAATATCAGAAAAGGGAAAGACGCTTCGGCAGGATTCCACAACCCCAGTTTTAAACCAATACCCGTTACGTTTCTTGCCCTCCTTTAAATGAATATTGCCAAAAAAAACTCTATAATGCACCTCAACCGGTTTTCCAACCCCCTGTTTTCTCCTTTTCGTTTGTTTTCCGGCTTTCCGGTCAAGATGCTTGTGTCTTTAATCCTGGCTTTTTGGTTGACCTTCCCTTTGATGGGTCAAGATGTACTGACGGGCGACCAGATACGTATCGATCCCACGAACCCTTTGGAATATCGGATCGGAGGCATCAGTGTTACCGGAACAGAGTTCATTGATGATAACGTGGTGATTATGGTCTCCCAATTGTATGTCGGGCAAACCGTCCTGGTTCCGGGAGAACAGATTTCGAGGGCCATTCTGAACCTATGGAAGCAAGGCCTCTTTCAGCATGTGGCGATCTCCGTGACCAGTATCCAGGGGGAGTCGATCTTCCTGGACATAGAATTACAGGAGCGGCCCCGGCTTACCCGGTTTGAGTTTAAGGGGGTAAAAAAGGCCGATGCCGACAAACTGGAGGAGAACCTGAACCTAGTCAGGGGTGACGTGGTGACCGAAAGCCTCCTTTTCAGGGCGGAAAGTGCCATAGAAGAATATTTTGTAGAAAAGGGATTCCTTAAGCCCAGCATAGAAATCCAAGAAATCCCCGACACTGCGCGGGTAAACAGCATTGCCCTGGAGTTTAACATCGACCGGGGGCAGCGCACCCGCATTGCCAATGTAAATGTGTATGGCAATGAGATTCTGTCGGACGGAAAGATCAAGCGATTGATGAAAAAAACCAGGGAAAAGAGTTTAAGGTTCATCTTTAACTCATCCAAACTGATTCAGGAGCAATTTGTTGAAGACAAGCAAAACATCATCGACCGTTACAATGAACTTGGGAAACGCGATGCCAGGATCCTTAATGATTCGATCTATTTTGTAGAAGAGAATCGAATTAATATTGACCTGTACATTGACGAAGGGCCCACCTATTATTACCGCGATATTTCCTGGGTAGGCAACACGGTTTATCCCACAGAATTCCTCAATGAAGTGCTGGGCATCAAAGCGGGGGACCTCTACAACCAGAAACTGCTGGAAAAAAACCTCTTCATGAACATGGAAGGGGTGGATGTCAGTTCCCTTTATTTGGATGCGGGTTATTTGTTCTTCGACATCAAGCCCGTGGAGACTGCCGTCGAAAACGACTCCATTGACCTGGAGATGCGCATTTTTGAGGGGAAACAGGCCACCATCAACCGGGTTACCGTCAGCGGAAACGATCGCACCAACGACCACGTAATCATGCGTGAGATCCGAACCCGCCCCGGGCAGCTTTTCAGCCGCAACGACATTATTCGCAGCCAGCGCCAGATCATTCAGCTGGGATACTTTGATCAGGAAAAGATTAATGTGATCCCCAAGCCCAACCCTGTGGATGGCACCGTTGACATTGAATACGTGGTTGAAGAAACCTCCTCTGACCAGGTGGAACTTTCCGGAGGCTGGGGAGCCAACCGAATCATAGGAACCGTTGGTCTTACCTTCAACAATTTCAGTACCCGAAACTTCTTCAAGAAAGAGGCCTGGAGGCCTTTGCCCACCGGCGACGGGCAAAGCCTTTCGCTCCGCGCACAGACTTACGGGCGGGGATACATATCTTACAGCATGTCGTTTGTAGAACCCTGGTTAGGTGGGAAAAAACCCAATACGCTTAGCCTAAGCGTTTATCAGACCACGCACCGTACCAATTTTGCCAAGAGCCACCCCAACTATGGCTATTATTCCATTATTGGTGCCAGTGTTGGTTTTGCCAAACGGTTAACCGTTCCTGACGACTATTTCTTCCTTCAGCAGTTTGTGACCTATCAGAACTATGATATTCTCAACAGCCCCATACCCTTCATCATCAATACCGGGCAGTCGAACAACCTGAGCTATAACGTGGTGCTGGGAAGAAACTCAGTAGACGCACCCCTCTACCCGCGTGAAGGATCTGAGATTTCGCTCTCCCTCCAGTTGACACCTCCTTATTCAAGCCTCACCGGAAAAAACTTTGCCGGACTTGCTGATGAAGACCGCTACAAATGGCTGGAATACCACAAATGGAAATTTAATACCAGCTGGTATACACGTTTGGCAGGAGATTTGGTGTTAAGTACCCGGACCAGGTTCGGTTTTCTGGGCTTCTATAACCCCGACATTGGATTCCCGCCCTTCGAAAGATTTTATCTCGGAGGCGATGGAATCTCTGGCTGGGAAATAGATGGCCGGGAGATCATCGCTCTGAGAGGTTATGCCAACTATTCGCTGACGCCAACCGACAGAACGGGACAGGAAATCGGGGCCACCGTATTCAACAAATATACCGTTGAACTGCGCTACCCCATTGTGCTCAGCCCCATGTCGACCATTTATGCGCTGGCTTTTGTGGAAGGCGGGAATGCCTGGAAAAACTTCAGGGAATACAACCCGTTTAACATCAAGCGCTCAGCAGGGGTCGGTCTGAGGATTTTCCTCCCCATGTTCGGATTGCTCGGGATCGACTACGGTTATGGTTTTGATACCATTCCCGGCAGACCCGGCGACAGCGGCGGAAGGTTCCACTTCTCTATCGGCCAGTCCATAGATTAATGCTTAATTTTAACCAATCCAGGAGGACTAAAAATGAAAAAAACTGCCCTATTTACCATCATGATTCTTTTGGCCGGAATGAGTTTTGGCCAGCGTTTTGCCTACATCGACTCCGACTACATCATGGAGAATATTCCCGAATATAAGGCTGCCGAGCAGGAGCTGGAACAAATCAGCGTAAGCTGGCAAACCGAAATTGAACAGAAATTCAGTGAAGTCGACCGCCTGTATCGTGAATACCAGGCAGAGGCCCCTTTGCTGCCCGAAGATATGCGCCGTCAGCGCGAAGAATCCATTATTGAACAGGAACGCATTGCCAAGGAACTGCAAATGCAACGTTTTGGACGGGAAGGCGACCTTTTCAAAAAGCGCCAGGAACTGATAAAGCCCATTCAGGACAAAATCTATGAAGCCATTGAGGAAATTGCTACCCGTGGAAATTATGCCGTAATCTTCGACAAGTCGGGCGGTATGACCATGATCTTTACGGATGTGCGCTACGACCTCAGTGATGAGGTGCTGCAACGTTTGGGTTACCGGAACTAGGTTTAACCTTTTGGATAAAACATGAAAACCGGCTTCTGGCCGGTTTTTTATTTACCCAGAAGCCGCTTGATTTCATTGAGTTTCATCAGGGCTTCCACTGGCGTAAGCGTGTTGATGTCGGTATTCAGGATATCTTCTTTGATCTGTTCGAGCAGGGGATCATCCAGCTGGAAAAAGCTCAGCTGGTAATTGTCTTTGTCTTTTTTACCTGGTTTTCCCTTACCTGATCCAGCCTTCCCTGCCAGTTCTTCATGGCTATGGGTCTTCTCCAGTTGCGACATGACCTGATTGGCCCTGTCAATCACCACGGCGGGCATCCCTGCCATCCGTGCCACATGGATTCCAAAGCTGTGCTCGCTGCCACCGGGAACAAGCTTCCGCAGGAAGATCACCTGGTTATGCATCTCTTTGATGGAAACATTGAAGTTTCTGATCCTGGGGAAGGCCGTCGCCATCTCGTTCAACTCGTGATAATGAGTGGCAAACAGGGTTTTTGCCCTGAACATGGGGTGTTCGTGCAGGAACTCGGCAATGGCCCAGGCAATGCTGATGCCATCATAAGTGCTGGTTCCCCTGCCAATTTCATCGAGCAGGATCAGGCTGCGGTTTGAGATGTTGTTCAGGATGCTGGCCGTCTCGTTCATCTCAACCATAAAGGTGGACTCGCCCGACGAAATATTGTCAGAGGCACCCACGCGTGTAAAGATCTTATCAATATAACCTATCGAGGCTTTTTCTGCGGGCACAAAGCATCCCATCTGGGCCATCAGTACAATCAGGGCAGTTTGCCTCAGCAGGGCCGATTTCCCCGACATATTGGGGCCGGTGATCATCAGGATCTGCTGGTGCTCATTATCGAGCAACACGTCGTTTGCCACATATTCCTCTCCGGGGGGCAACTGCTGTTCGATGACCGGGTGGCGCCCGCCCTTGATATCGAGCACAAACGAGTCGTTGATCTCGGGCCGGAAATAATTGTATTGCCGGGCTACGGTAGCAAAGCAAAGCAGCACATCAATGCGGCCCACCACACTGGCATTGACCTGTATGGGTTCAATATATTCCTGCAGAGCCGTTACCAGGGCGTTGAACAATTCTTCTTCCTTCTGAAGGATCCTCTCCTCGGCCGAAAGGATCTTCGTTTCATATTCCTTGAGCTCAGCGGTGATGTATCGCTCATTGTTCACCAAAGTTTGCTTGCGCTCCCAGTCATCCGGCACTTTATCCTTATGGGTGTTTGTCACCTCAAGATAATAGCCGAAAACATTGTTGTACGAAATCTTAATGTTGGGGATTCCCGTGCGTTCTATTTCACGCTGCCTCAGCCTGGCCAGGTAATCTTTTCCCGAGAAGGCCATGCCGCGCAGCTCATCCAGCTCATCAGAGACCCCATCGGCAATGACATTGCCTTTGGTGATGGAGGCAGAAGGTTCACTTTTAATTTCTTTGGCAATGCGTTCGCGAATCAGGTTGCAGGGATTGATCTGGTCGCCAGCCTTTTGAAGGGGAAGGCAACCGCTGTCAAGGCACAGCCGCCGCATAGGTTCAAGGGCTTCCAGGGCTTTCTGTATCTGCAGGACCTCGCGTGGATTCACTTTCCCCACAGCCACCTTCGAAATAAGGCGCTCCAGATCGCCTATCTGACGGATATACCCGCCCAGTTTGCCGGCCAACTCCTGATTTTTCAACAAAAACTCCACCACATCATGGCGCTCATTGATCAGCTGCCTGTCCTTAAGAGGTAGCACGATCCAGCGTTTCAGCAAACGGCTCCCCATGGGCGAAATCGTATGGTCGAGCACCTGGATCAGCGTGGTGGCATTTTCATTGGCCGAATAAAGGATCTCAAGGTTACGGATGGTAAACTTGTCGAGCCAGACAAACTGGTGCTCATCAATACGCGAGATCCGGTTAATATGGGCGATCTGCTCATGGCGGGTCTCTGAAAGATAATGCATGACAGCCCCGGCAGCAATGATGCCGCTATGAAGGTTCTCAATGCCAAAGCCCTTGAACGAGACCGTACCGAAGTGCTTCAAAAGCAAATCATCGGCAAATTCACGGGTAAAAACCCAGTCTTCAAAGGTCGTGGTGTAATACTTGCCCGGAAAAATAGCCTGGAAATTACGCAATTCGTTTTTCTGCACCACCACTTCACTGGGGCGAAAGCTTTGCAACAGCTTATCGATGTATTCGGGTTTACCCTGGTCGGTAAGGAACTCACCTGTTGAAACATCCAGGAAGGCGGCGCCAACGATCCCCTCAGAAAAATGCAGGGCTGCCAGGAAATTATTCTCTTTATGATCGAGAACCTTGTCGCTGAAGGCAATACCAGGTGTGACCAGTTCGGTTACCCCCCGCTTGACAATTTTTTTGGTTAGTTTGGGGTCTTCCAGCTGTTCGCAGATGGCCACCCGCTGCCCGGCCTTTACCAGCTTGGGGAGATAAGTGTCGAGGGCGTGATAGGGAAATCCGGCCAGCTCCACATAGGAGGCAGCCCCGTTAGCCCTGCGGGTCAGCACAATGCCAAGGATCTCCGAAGTAGTGATGGCATCATCGCCAAAGGTCTCATAAAAGTCGCCCACCCTGAACAACAACAGGGCATCGGGATGCTTGGCCTTGATGGCATAATACTGCTTCATCAGGGGCGTCTCTACATATTTGGCGGCCGACTTCGACAAGGGTTTTGATTTTGGTATGACAAAAATAAAGAAAAACAAGCAAGGCTGCTTGGATTGAATTACAAAAGAAACAAATAAACGGCTTGCCAGGGTATGCCGCTTTATGCAAATATTTCGTTGCTCAATCTGCGGATTTTACGGCTTAATTTATTAAAAACACTTAGGGGTTTTTCAAAAATTTACTTTCCTTTCAAAAAAGCCGTTTTTTCTGAAACCCGCTGTCTGACTGATCACCCACAGATATCACCCCGTATATTTCACCTGGTTTTTCTTAGGGGAAATTCCGAGAAACACTTAAGGGCATTCGTAAATGCCGCCATACTTTTATAGTGAAAATCCTTAGGGAAGGCGCAGGCCTCCCAGCTTGGGTTTTCTATTTAACGAAAATGATTTGTCCGATAAGTAATAATAACCTTAAAAAATATCTGCAATGAAACCGAAATTTTACCATCTGTTTTTACTGATCTCCATATTTGCCGTGGCCGGACTTACGGGCTGCGAGAAAGACTTACCCGAGCCTTTCCTGCCTGAAGAAACCGAACAAATTGCCACGTATACGACAGAGGCAAATTCTGAGGTAACGGATTGCGTACCCGAAAGCTATACCCTCTGGGCTGGCCAGCATATTGTTGCAGGCTCGCTGGAAATCAGCAGTGATGTGGATTACATTTATGTAACCTTTAACACCACCGGTGGCTGGATGCTTCAGCTAACGCATCTCCACATTGCAGGAAGCGTGGAAGATATCCCCGGCAACAATCATCCCGTACCAGGGCAGTTCGATTACCAGACCGTGCATAACCCAATGGTAGATTCTTACACCTATGCCATTCCCAACACCTGGGGCGAAGGACAGGATCTGATCATTGCCGCCCACGCCGAGGTCGTCCTGATTGGTGAAAACAACAATATCGTCCAGGGCGAAACAGCCTTTGGCGGCGACACCGAAGGCCCGGGAAACCGCTGGTGGTTCTATGCCGAATACCACGTTGAATACTGTGACGAAACTGACGGAACCATTGATGGCGAAGGCAGTGGTGATGGTGATGATGGTGGTGATGGTGATGATGGTGATGATGGTGATGATGGTGATGATGGTGGTGATGGTGATGATGGTGATGGCGGTGACGAAGGTGACGGCGGTGATGAAGGTGATGGCGGTGATGAAGGTGACGGCGGTGACGAAGGTGACGGCGGTGACGGCGGTGATGAAGGTGATGGCGGCGATGAAGGTGATGGCATTATCCCTCCCCCAACCACCAATTACGGCTGGGTGACCGACACCCTCGGAAACACTGAAAACCCCATGGGAGGTGCTCCTTCAGTTGTCATTGACGGGATAACGGTACTGGCTGTTCAGGAACTTTGTACTTATGATGGGCATCCTGATCCGCAACCAAATGGATACGGCAAAGCCATTGTGAATGAAGATGGCGTTAAGATTGGGAATCTTACCATTTACAATCCTGAAGAGCCTGTGGATGGCTATAATAAGTCTGGAATAACGCTTTCAAGAAGCAGTGACCAGCCCCACAACAACGCTCCATCCAGCTGGTTCCTGAGAATCACCCTCCTGGATGGATACACCCTTTCCGACACGGGCTTCCTGTTATTCGCAATGGGAGATGGATTTTATGCAGCTGTTGATG
>JAZBOS010000057.1 GCA_036351255.1 Bacteroides sp. | reverse complement strand
TGGCCGTCCCTTTCCAGCCGCAGACCGAGGTGGTCTGGCTTGCACTGACAAATGCCGGATTAAGCGACTCGGCCGGGAAGTAGTGATTGCCCTCCACCACGATTGTTTTTTCGCTCTCGGCAATGACCTTGCCGTTCCAGGTTGCTTGTGCCATTTTGTGTGCCTCCGGTTTCTAATAATGAATTATCTTCACCCGGTTAGATGCAGGAGGGCAAGGATGTCTTACTTTTTGAATTGGTTAAGCAGAACAGAATGCGTGAGTTGGGTTTGAGGGCGGGCGGAGAAATGATGCGGATGGATGTGGGTGCAGCCCGGAACCCAACAAGGGCGGCGATTCACAACGTGGCTAAAAAATCCACCGGCTGAACGACAGGCAGGAGAGAAGGCTGATAATCTTTAATGTTACGGGTGATGAGGCAGTCCAGCCGGTTTTGCACGGCAGCGACCATTTGAACGGCATCTTCAAAATCGCGAAAATCCAGGTTGAGCGCCTGCTCGATGGTGCTTTGATCAACCGGAGCAATTTTGACCAGCTGAAGGAGGTTGGTGATGGCGGCCCGTGCTTCAGGCGCCCCTTTGTCTTTCTGAAACAGGTAAAAAAGGGTGGTGATGCTGTGGGCTGCAACAAAACCCTCTATTTGTCCGGTTTCTGCAGCAGCCAGGATACCTGCGGAGGCCTGGTAAAAAGGCTGGCGTTTTTGTAGCACATCCAGCAGGATGTTCAGGTCGATGAGGACACGCGCCTTACTGGCCATATTTTTCTTCCAGGTGCTTTTTGTAATCCTCGACGGTTGTGTCCCTGGATAGCGTGCCGCTCAACCGGCTCACAATGGGAGCATCCTGAAGGGGAGCCTGATCGGGAAGACGGCGCAGGTACGTCTTGATGAGATCGGTGAGGGTGGTGTTATGCTTTGCAGCATATCGTTTGGCATTTTCCAGAAGCTGGCGCGGTACCCGGACAGTTAGTTTTGGTTCGTTCATATTTTCTCTCCTGCCGTACATAATATAACAATATTGTACGGCTGTCAAGTCCGCCGCGTTAGTTCATCTAAAATGTTACTGAAGGATAATCATTAGCTCAAAAGAAAATGTTACCGAGGCTAATGATGATCGAAATATACGAAGAAATGACGATCAACGAAAGACGGAAATATATCTGGAAAATGTGGTCAAGATACAAAAATTGTGGAAAGTTAGAAAAAGGGAAACTTCTCCAAGAGATGGAAGCCATAACAGGAATGCACAGGAAGTCCTTGATCCGTATTCTGAATGGGAGATTGAGTCGAAAGAAACGTCAAAAACAAAGGGGAAAGGAATACGGAGTGGAAGTAGAGGATGCTATTCGAAAGATAGCTCGGAGTTTAGATTACCCATGTGCAGAAAGACTGAGTCCTAATCTGGTATGGATGGCAGAACACTTAGGCAAACACGGCGAATTGCAGGTTACGGAAAAGACCATAGTGTCGTTGGATAAAATCAGTGTATCAACGCTAAAGCGAGTGCTGAAACGCATTGGAAGGTCAGAACCCAGAATAGCGTACAGGAAACCAGTTCCAAAGCCCAGGAATCACCTACGTAAGAAATATCCGATGAAGAGGATACCTTGGAATATTGAAGAGCCTGGACATTTTGAGATGGACCTGGTGGATCATGGTGGTGAAAGTGGGGCTGGGGAGTTCATTCACACCATTCAAATGGTTGATGTGGCCACTGGCTGGAGTGAAATGGCAGCTGTGTTTGGAAAAAGCTATAAAGTGATGGAAGATGGATTCGAAACGATCCTCAAACGATTACCCATAAAGATCCTTGAATTACATCCCGATAATGGAAGTGAGTTTTTCAATCGCCATATATTGAGGTTTTGGGGCGAAAAAGTTCAGGGGTTAGAGTACACCCGTTCCAGACCATACCAGAAAAACGACAACCGATTTGTCGAAGAGAATAATCTCAGCGGGGTCAGAGCTTATGTTGGACATGGCAGGTTTGATACACTCCAACATCTTGCAATAATGCGGGAACTATATGATCTTTTATGGGTCTATCATAACTTTTTCCAACCAGTCATGCGGACGAAGGAAAAAGTCTATATGGATGAATTCCATTATCGTAGGGTTTTTGATCAGGCCAGAACGCCGTTTGATCGTTTAGTAAAGACAGGCAGGCTGTCTCCGAAGACACAGAATAAACTTGAGGTATTACGACAGAAAACCAATCCGTTGGAATTGCGAACTAAAATCGATGAACTTATTACGATCCTGATTGGTTTACCAGAAAATAATAACAAGGAAATTATCAATATTGCCCATACTTTGAGAAAGGAGATTTCTCCTTCAGTAACATTATCATTTGGACCAATCAATGCGTTTCGGTAACATTATCATTTGACTGTACACTACCCCCGTATGCATTCATGTGATAATGTACCGGAAGGAAAATAGCCGGCTGG
>JAZBOS010000056.1 GCA_036351255.1 Bacteroides sp. | reverse complement strand
TTGTCATGGTTGTCATTGTTATCATTGTTGTCGGGGTTTTGGAATTGCAGGCACGGACTCCCCCTTTGGAGGGGGTTGGGGGGAGGTCCTTTTTTCAGGGCATTTTTCTCCACAAATTCACCCAAATTTTAAGTCAATGAACACAAATGGAGAATGTGCTAATGTGCTGATATGCTGATATGATAATGTGCTGATTAGCAAACTTTCTTGCCAAAAGCTAATAGCTAAAAGCTAAAGGCCAACAGCCAAAAGCTAATAGCTAAAAGCTAAAGGCCAACAGCCAAAACCTAATACCCGATACCCGACACCCAAAAAACCATTAACCATTAATATCCAATTGGTAATGGGTGCTTCGCCCTCCCGCTTCTTCTTTTTTCAAAACGCCCTTGCTCAGCAAATCGTTGATGTCGCGAATGGCCGTGTATTTCGAGCATTTTGCAATTTTTGCCCATTTCGAAGAGGTCAGCTTCCCCTCAAAGCCATCCAGGAGCTTATTTATCAGCTTTTTCTGTCTTTCATTGAAGATAGTCCTTGCGTGTTGGTTCCAGAAATCAGCCTTGACCAGGACACGCGTAAGAATTGAATCTGACGCATGCAAAGCATGGATCAGGCATTGCAAAAACCATTGAATCCAATCCGTAATATCCAGATCTCCTTTTTGTGTTTTTTCAAGGATGGCATAATACGCTTTTCTTTCCTGCCTGATTTGAGCCGACATGCTGTAAAACCGTTGTTTGCTTTTATCTGACCGGGCCAGCAACAGATCAGCCAGCGCCCTGGCCATGCGGCCATTCCCATCCTCAAACGGGTGAATGGTGACGAACCAAAAATGGGCTATGGCAGCTTTGATCACCAGGTCTGCTTGATCCTTATTGTTGAACCATCGCAAGAATTCCTTCATTTCCTTTTCCACCAGATCAGAATGAGGGGCCTGAAAATGCACTCTCTCCTTTCCCATTGCCCCTGATACGACATGCATGGGTCCCGTGGTATCCTTACGCCAGCCGGCAACGGTAATTTTCTGCATGCCACTTCTTCCTGCAGGAAACAAAGCAGCGTGCCAGTCAAAAAGCCTTTCGCGGGTTAAGGGTTCAAAACAATTTTGCGTGGCATCAAGCATCATATCCACCACCCCATCCACGTTCCGGTCAGAGTCCACGGAGCCTGCAATCTCAATTCCCAGACGCCTGGCAATGGACGAACGAACCTCCTCAGGATGAAAGATTTCCCCTTCAATTTCCGATGTTTTAATGACGTCCAGGGTCAGGGTTTCAAGCACTGCCTCATTTCTCAATTCAAAACCCAGCGATTCCATTTTCCCCATTAAGCGGCCCTGAAGATTTCTTGCTTCACCAAGCAAAGGGACAAGGTCTTCAATCCTCCATCTGAAGTTCGGCCATTGGGGATGCTGATGGATATAGGCAATCATTCGTTTCATATTTTGCAACGAATATACACATTAATCGTTGCATAAAAAAATTATTCGTTGCATATTTTGCAACAAAGAATCAAGTGGGTTTCTGGTTTAAGGTTTAAGAGCTTGTCCGCTAGCCAGCGGATTCAAGGTTAAGGGATTTCTCAACTTTTCAACTTTTCAACTTTTCAACTATTCAACTTTTCAACTTTTCAACTAATCAACGGGTCATTTTTTTCTCCACAAATTCACCCAAATTTTAAGTCAATGAACACAAATGGAGGATGTGCTGATGTGCTGATTTGCTGATGTGATAATGAGCCGATTACCTGAAACCCGGAACCTTAAACCTTAAACCCGAAACCTTAAACCTTGAACCTTGAACCTTGAACCTTGAACCTGAAACCTTAAACCTTGATCCCTCCGGTTTTCTTGAGAAACGATAAAAACGATAAAAACGATAACTTTCTCTTTTCTGCGGCTCCCCTGTTCCCCCGCTGAGAAATTATCAATATTATCAATATTATCAATATTGTCACTTCCTCTTTTTGATGATATCGGTGTGACAACCCAGTCCACCTGACTCCTGAATTGACTATTTAAATTGAACAAGCATTAAGTTTTTGCCGTTTAATGATTTCATTTTTACTGGCATTAAATACCCGGTTCAAAATTTATTTTTATCAAAATACATTAGCCTTGAATTAAAGCTGTGTCAAAGACTTCAACTTCTATGAAAAATAATAAATTCAAGAAATGTATTTTTCTGGTTATCCTTTCCTTTTCGGGTCTGTTTTTCCCTTCTTGCCAGGAAGAAGAGCCTGTCTTATTCCCCCCCACCCTGATCACTTTTGAAGCAACGGAAATCACAGCTAAAAGTGCCAGTAGCGGAGGAAATATTACGGATGACGGGGGCACCCCCATCATTGCAAGAGGTTTAGTTTGGAGCCATTCAGCCAACCCTACGCTTGAGCAAAATGAAGGCATTACCTCTCAGAATGCCGGAACAGGAACCTTCGCCAGCAAGCTCGCCAATCTTTTGCCAAAAACCACTTATTATGTCAAGGCCTATGCCACCAACAGCGCAGGAACTGTTTATGGCAATGAAATAATGTTTGAAACCCTTGAGGGGCTTACCGATATTGATGGCAATGTATACAATACGGTTACGATCGGAACCCAGGTTTGGATGGCCGAAAACCTTAAAACTACAAGGTATAGTAATGGCGACCCCATTGGCACCACCCAGCCGGTTTCATTAAACATTACCGAAGAAGACCTGCCAAAATACCATTGGCCAGCCGGCGGCAACGAGGGTAATGTGGCATTATACGGAAGGCTATACACCTGGCACGTGGTGAACGACAGCCGAAATGTTTGCCCTGCAGGTTGGCATGTACCAAGCGAAACAGAGTGGACCACCATGGAAAACTACCTGGTTGCCGGTGGATTTAACTTTGACAATACCAGCAGTGGCAACAAAATTGCAAAAGCTTTGGCCTCTGCTTCCGGATGGGCGGGTTCAACAACAGCTGGCGCGGTGGGTAATAATGATTTCCCTGAAAAAAGAAATGCCACGGGTTTCACAGCACTTCCGGCAGGGATGCGCTACAGCAGTGGCAACTTCGACTATATGGGAATATACGCTTACTGGCGCTCTTCCGGCGATGTTGATGAAACCAGCGCCTGGAGCCACTACCTGTTTTACGATAGCAGTAGCTCGCAACGTATTGTTTTCGGGAAAAAAGCCGCTTTTTCCATTCGTTGCGTTAAAAACTAAAACCCAAATTTCTCTTTGGAATATGATAGCTTTCTTAGCTCCTCTATGATTTGACTTTCATAAAGGCGCACGTTCATTTGGTTATTCTGCCTGTCATTTACCGAAAAAGATCCCACCCCGCCCAGGACATCAATAGGCCCGGCGTTTATGCCGGGTGCCCAGAATGAACCCTGGTTCGGGGGCTTTAGCCCAAACCTTTTCCTATTTGGGTTAAAACCCCCTGAGGGTGTAATGCCCTCGATCCCATAGCCTCAAGGCTAAGGCTATTGATTTCAGGCCATCCCGAAATCAGTATGCAGGGCATTATTGCTAAGGGAAAATAAGGAAATAAGGTTAAGGTTGAGATTAAGGTTGAGGTTGATGTTGATGTTGATGTATAATCGCTTGTTTATTAAGGTAATAAGCTGAAGCAACCAGGTCCGTCTTAACCTAATTACCTTACTAACCAGGGCCATCCAAATGGTTCTTTTAACCTTACTCCCTTATGAATCAATGGTTTATTTTAACGTTTCGTATATGGAAAGTAGGCGATTGCGGGCTTCAAACTTATCAAGCCGTTACAATTTTGAAGCGGGCTACAAACCTTGATTTTACTGCTATCCCGGCTATTATTTTTATACATTGTTAAGCAGCGTAATTATTTCCTTTCCTTATTTTCTCTAATCAATTTTAAAGTGTATTCTAATGTGTATTCTTTATCCAAAAGTAAATCATCGATTGTTGGTGTTACGGGATAATCAGGAAACACTCCATTGACATCGTCATTATTGTGGCAAGCCATATAAACTTTCGAGAGAGCTGTTATACAAAACATTTTTGTTTCGGGTAACATAAATTGGTCCTGATCACCATTGCTTACCAATGGTTGTCCGGTTTCTTCTCCTACCAAAAATGCACTCTGGTAACACCTTGCTGCTGAGGAGAAACTTGTTGCAGCAGAGTACGACAAAGGCCCTGTTAAAATATAAGTTGAACCGGTGAACCGCCTTTCACGAGCAGAGATATGGCTTGAATATTCCTCAATAAAATAACCTTCCTGAATATATCCCTTTGATTTTTTGTCCTCAATAAATTCCTTCGTTGAGGAGCTTATTTTTATCATTTTTTTCTCGAGCATGCCATATGGTTTATCCGTAAAATATGACATCAGCGAATCTGCAAGGTCTGTTAAACCGCCACCACTGAGATTATCTATAATCAAATAATTTATTTGTTTTTCAGAGATTACTGTAAAAGCAGAATCCATAAACTGCATGAAATCTTGCGGTGGCATAAACATTCTAAAATATATATAGGCGATATCATCATCATAAAAACGCAACTCAAATTTTGGTTTTGATACCTCCTGAAAGGCATCCCAATTAGTCCCATTCAGATTGTATTCAGTTTTATTTACAGTAATTTCAAAATCAGAAAACGAACC
>JAZBOS010000055.1 GCA_036351255.1 Bacteroides sp. | reverse complement strand
ACCATTAAACTTTTTGGGGAAAATGTTCCTTTCCATGATCCGGTCATAGAAGGCCGAAAAGATATCCCCGAGCCAGGGTTTTAATCTTTTCACCCTGTTATCTTTATCAAGCACATTAAAGATTTCATTTTTCTTGATAACCTTTACAGACTCTTTAATTTTCATGGTCAATTTCCCTGGGGTTAAAAGCTTTGTTTTTAAAATGGCACCAACTTTTATAACGAATGTGTTATCAATGTGGCCCTATGATGCTGGATGCGGCCCAGCGGGCCATAAGGCAGGCTCTATCATTCATCCTCTTCTGTGACAGTAATACCAGCTCCCGTTGCTGCCATTTTGCCTTTTGATTGGACCTTCACTTCAATGCCTTCCCCAAGGATGGCCAATTCCGAGAATTGCTGGTCTTTTAATGAGTGAATAAAGTGCGCTTCACCGTCAACAATGAATTGCAATTCCCGAGGTGTGAAAAACACAATTTTAATCTTTTTTTGGTCCCAATCATATTGCTGGTAAACCGCTAAATCTTCCAGTAAGAAAGAATGATGGTCCGTAACAATTTTCAGGAGCTTGTAATTCATGCATAAGGACTCTGCCCCGTTTCCCATGATCCATTTTTTGCTTCTTGAGTTGCCGGCCCGCGACAGTGAATGGTATGTGAGATTTACCTCGATCCTTGATCCTTCCTGGTTTTCGAACGATTCCTGTTCGGCCTGATACAAATCAATATAGTTTTCGATCTCTTGTTTTGTGGCAGCGAGGACATCATCATAATCATAGTCCTGTTTGACGGCTGCCAGTGAGCCCGTATCAGTTTTACCGTCAATGCATAAGCTTTTGCAGACCAGGTCCGCAAATGCGAAGCCGGTACCCGCTTCTGTGGCATCATTTTTCCAATCTATTCCAATATAATCCATCATAATCCCTTCTGCAGCCCCGACCGGGTATATCCGGTTACGTATCATATCATCCGGCGAAATGGTTTGACCCAGCATTTTGCTTTGAAACGAATCATAAATATAATTTTTCATTTTACTGGAAAGCAAGCTATCCTCAAAATCGAGGTGCTCATCATTTTCAATCATTTCCATCAGGCAGAAAACAGATTTCACTTCCACATACTTAGCCGTTCCTTCATTCAGTTCCTGGCCTTGCTCATACCTTCTTACGAATTCATCAGCGGTTTTCCAGCGGTTTTGTCTCACCAGTGCAAAATCCTTCACAATTTCCCTGCATTTTTCTTTATCCCCGGCATCCTTGGCTTTCAAAGCATCGATGAGCAATTTCATTTCCAGGTAAGCCATGGCCGTATTCTCAGCATCCAGGATGGGGTACTTTTCAGCTCGGGCCCATGGTATTTCCCCAAATGATTGTCTCTGGAACTGATGGAACGACTCGTGAGTGATAAATGCAAATATTTCCAACAATCCTTCTGTTGTATTCAAGTTATAGAAGTTTTCATGCAACCCGATGGCCAGGGTAGTTATGGTATCGATTTTAAAATTAAATGCCAATTGTCCACTCAGCCCTTTCAGGTCGCCTTTGTGCAGCATGGCATCAGTGTGAATATCCGGCCAATCCTCCGGATATTCCACAAAGCCTTCTACAGGGTTTTTACTGTTGACCAGCAGGGCCCATTTCCCAGGGATATACACCATGAACGGCTGTTTTGAAAGATCATAGCCAGGCCAGATCTGGTCATGTTTTTCCCTGAACACCTTAACCACTGTACCCGTTGCCGAGATCACGGTTTTTTCAAGCTTTGTGAGGTTTTGAAATTCCTGTGAGAAGCACCATGTTGAATACAATGCAATGGCAACGAGGATAATCCTTTTGATAACTGTTTTTTTATTCACTGTTGATTTGTTTTTTATTAACAGCCAGCGTCTCAACAAAACAGGTCTTTGTTATGCATCGTGAAACAGAAAAAAGGCATGCCGGTGAGCCTGTTTTTGAACGAATATTCCCTGAAGGATGATAAATTTATAGCATTTAAATATATTTGGCAAGAAGAGAGCGAAAATCGTGAATGGTAAAAGAAAAATATACGGCCTTTGAAAAGTATGAATACAAAGCAAGCTGAGATTTTGGCGGGGGGCTGCGCTAAGCAACCCATGTTTGAGTCCAGCCGAAGGCTGTGCGAGTTTGGGTTGCGGGGAAAATCGAAGCGGAAATCCCGTTCTGCGGGGCCAAAAGTACAAGAAACAAAAGTGGCCGTGGAGCGGAACATCAGTGAACGGTGAACGGTAAACGGTGAACGGTGAACGGTGAACGGATGTTTCTAGTCACGCGTCACGCATAACGCGTCACGCATCACGCGTCACGTGAAAATTGAACTAGGTTGTTTACCATTACGCCTCTCTCAATGTAGCTATAAAATAAAGCAGGGATCCATTTTCATAGGGCAGCTTTTGAAAATCAAATCCCTGGCGTTGAAATTTGTTTTCCAGTTCTTCGGCTGAGAAAAGGGTCCCGCGAATTTTCACCCCGGGCTTTTTCTTTTCCGGGATGGGTGTGCTGCAATAAAAGGTGCCGCCTGGTTTAAGGACTCTTTGCAGTTCTGAAATGAACGCATCGATATCCCGGAAAAAGTTTAGCGACAAATTGCATATGGCCATATCGAAGCAATCTTCAGCAAAAGGCGTATCAGATGCGTCACTGACGTAAAATTCAGGCTCTTTGAAACCAGACAGGATGAGTTTTTTCCTGGCGATGCGAAGCAGTCCCGCGCTCACATCAATGCCCGTATAAACATTATCATTATTCAAAAATTCAACGGCGTTGCCGCTTCCCGTGGCGAATTCTATGATCTGCCTGCCATGGATAGTATTAAATTCATTCTTTAGTAGCTCAAAATGCTTGTGAATGGAACCATTAAACTTTTTGGGGAAAATGTTCCTTTCCATGATCCGGTCATAGAAGGCCGAAAAGATATCCCCGAGCCAGGGTTTACGTATCCTGACCCTATTATTGCTATCTAACTCATAATAAAGGTCATTTTTGCGGACAACCTTGACCGACCCTTTAATTTTCATGGTTCTCTTTTCCTGGCGGCACCAGTTCAATATGGATCAGCTTCTTTTTTTACGCGGTAGAAGTATGAGGAGTATTCCCAGCAGAATGAAGTGGAATACCACCTGGCCATAGTGCATGGTCTGCTCGTTTGCATCGGAAGCAAAGTGCTCACCGAAGAACAATAATGGAACGGCCTGAAAGAGAACCACTGTTATAAGCCACAAGATAACTGCCCAAAACCTGGACTTCCAAAGCCCCCAGGCCAAAACCAGGCAGATGGGTAGCAACAGCAGGTCGGCAGCCCGGAATAGCCATGGCTTAGCCACCCAGGAACCGCCAACGAAACCCATTATGCTCCCCAGGTGGGACAAAGCACTCAGGAGCATCAGGACTGCTACGATCTTAAGGTAGATAGCTACGCGTGGATGTGCAATCCCGTTTTGAATCCATTTTACGAAACTCATTACTAACGTCCTCCTAAAATTATAATTCCATTTACTTATTTCAAAATCACCGCATTAAATATACAAAAGTTATTTACATATGTTACATTGGTCTTAATCTGATCTCTCTATCCCTGGCTTCAACCCTTCTCATGTCAGCCGTCTGTCCCCTAAGGTGTTTTCTATGGTTGCTATGATACCAGGCTCAACTGGAGCGAAGCGGAGCGACATCCCGCCGGAGGCGGGGATGCAAAACTCACCAATATTTTCGTGATCTGTGATCTGTGACCTGTGATCAGGGGTGAACTGTATTTCAGATCACGGGTCACGCATCACGCGTCACGGGTATCAATATATCAGATATCCGTTTATCTTTCGTCTTTTATCCTTTATCTTTACATCCATGGCCCTTAGCAGAAAAACCAGCATCCTATTTATTGCCCTGGCCATAATTTTGATACTGGCTATTGGGTATGTGCTATTTACTAAGTGGCCGGTGAGGAAGGTTTTTGTTTTGCCGAACAAGCTTTCGGCTTATTTGCCGGCATTTCAGAGCAAGAACGATACGCTGTTAAATTACAGCGGCTTCATGGTCAGCCTCAACAAGAAGAACAAGCTGGCATCGCTTGTGTTGTATAAGCTGAGGAAGGTCGACCTGCAGAACAAGCGGGCGAAGCGCAAAAATAACTTCAGGGCCGATCCGGGGCTGCGGGATCTTGTGAACGAACCGAAGCAATACTCCAGGAGCGGCTATGACCGCGGGCATCTCGCTCCCTGTGAGGATCTCATGAGCTCGCAGGAGAAGGTTGACCAGAGCTTTTACATGTCGAACATCGCACCGCAGATACCAGGGTTCAACCGGGGCATGTGGAAGAAGCTCGAGAACCGGGTAAGGCAATATGCTATGGAGAACGACAGTGTGATCGTCATCACCGGTCCTTTTCGGCCCAGGTTCGATCCGCGTAAGCCCGGGCTTGCTGTGCCGGAATATTATTACAAGGTCGTGCTCGACATCTCACCTCCCGAATACAAGGCAATCGCCTTTCTAATGAAGAACGACCGCCTCAGCGGTGAAGTGACCGAATATGCCATCTCCATCGATTCCCTGGAAGCAACCCTGGGGTATGATTTCTTCAACCAGCTCGACAGCACCCTGCAGGAGATGATTGAGGAGCAGGTTGATGGAAGGAAATGGTAATTGACCAATTCACGTCACGCGTCACACGTCACGCGTCACGCATCACGCGTCACGTGAAAATTGAACTAGGTTGTTTACCATTACGCCTCTCTCAATGTAGCTATAAAATAAAGCAGGGATCCATTTT
>JAZBOS010000054.1 GCA_036351255.1 Bacteroides sp. | reverse complement strand
CTATAAGATGGATGCCATCAACGATTGGGGCAGTGTGCTGGCACTGAGCTATATTGCTGCCCAGCGAACCTATTCGTCATACGGCGACATGGCCCAGGCCAAAGCCATGCTGGAATCTATTGCACGCAGCTTCGGTTACCACTATGGCTTAAAACGCAAGGTCAGGGTAAATACCATTTCACAGTCACCAACCGTAACAACTGCTGGCACCGGAGTTTCCGGATTCAAGAGTTTTTATGCCTACGCCAATTGTATGTCGCCCCTTGGCAATGCTTCGGCCGATGATTGCGCCAACTACTGCATCGTGATGTTTTCTGACCTGACCCGTAAGGTAACGATGCAAAACCTTTTCAACGATGGTGGTTACTCGACCATGGGTATCAGCGATACGTTGATATCCAGTTGCTTTACTTGCCAGGGTGAATGCTTTGAAGATCCTGATGAAAGGGATAAGATCCTGGGAGAAAAGAAGAAATAACGAATGATACCGGGTCAGGAAAAAAAACAGAACTGAGACCATGGTAAAGTTGAATCAGATTACCCGGTACATTTCTTAAAGTATTATTTTTGCCCGCCTGTTTTCTTAAAACAGGTGGCTAAGCAGGAGAATGAATTGTATGAATCCAAAATAAATGAATGCCAATGAATATTCTTGTTTGTATAAGTGTTGTTCCCGACACGACGACGAAAGTCAAATTTGCAGATGACAACACACGCCTCGATACCACGGGTGTCCAGTGGGTCATCAATCCCTGGGACGAGTTGTCGCTTACGCGTGCCCTCGAATTGAAGGATGACGCTTTGTCCGGGGTTAAACAGGTTAGCATTGCCCACGTTGGGACTGCTTCTTCCGAGCCTACCCTCAGGAAAGCCCTTGCCATGGGCGCCGACAATGCCTACCGGGTAAATGCTGAGTTGAATGATGCCTTTCAGGTTGCAGCCGGACTGGCTGAAGTGGTGAAAGCCGGTCAATTTGATATGATTCTCTGCGGGATTGAGTCGAGTGATTATAACGGATCAAATGTGGGTTCCATGCTTGCTGAGCTGCTTGACCTTCCTTCCGTTTCGGCCATATCCAGCCTGAAGGTTGAGAACGGACAGGCCCAGATCATTCGTGAGATTGATGGAGGCAAGGAAGTGGTGGGTGTTGCATCCCCCTTTGTTGGGATTGTCCAGAAGGGTATTGCCAAGGAACCACGGATAGCCTCCATGCGGGGTATCATGCAGGCACGTACCAAGCCTATCCAGGTGATGGAGGCTCCGTCAGCAGAAGCGGTTACGCGGGTGATCCGTTTTGAACCACCGCAGCCACGTGCCAACTGTAAGTTCATCGACCCGGATCATGCCAAAGAGTTGATAGCCTTGCTGCAAAACGAGGCCAAACTTCTGTAAGGTTTCCTGCAGCGTTTACGCTGATTTTTTAATGTATTAACGAAGAAATTTCCAAACATATGTCAGTATTAATTTATGCCGAGAATTGGGACGGCCAATTCAAGAAACTTACTTTCGAACTTGCTTCATACGGGGCCAGGGTTGCCGAAATGCTTGGCACCACATTGGTGGCGGCATCCATTGGCAAGGTGGAAGAAAGCCAGCTGAAGCAGCTTGGCCATTATGGGGTTGAAAAAGTGGTTGTGGCCGATGACGGCCAATTAAAGCATCTGGACAGCCAGGCCTATGCACGGGTGATTGCCCAGGCAGCGCAAAAAGAAGGCTCCACAGTGATCATTATGGCCAGCAACAATGCCGGTAAATCGATCGCCCCCAGGCTTTCGGTCAGGCTGAAGGCTGCCCTTGGATCGGGTGTTAATAAACTTCCCGTAAGCACCGACCCGTTTATTGTCAATAAGAAAGTATTCTCGGGCAGCGCCTTTGCCCATCTATCCCTTGACACCCCGGTGAAGATCATCACCCTGTTGCAAAATTCATTCGATCTTGTTGAGAATCCGGTGGATATTGCCATTGAGCAGATTCAGGCAGATCTGGGTGGTGCTGATGTGAAGACCCAGGTGAATGAAGTAAGGAAGCAGGAAGGCAAGATCCTTCTGACGGATGCCGAGATCGTCGTTTCAGGTGGCAGGGGGATGAAGTCGCCTGACAACTGGAAGCCCATCGAGGAACTTGCCGAATTGCTGAATGCCGCCACTGCCTGTTCAAGGCCTGTTTCGGATGAAGGCTGGAGGCCTCACGAAGAACATACAGGGCAGACCGGAAAAATCATCGCCCCCAACCTTTATTTTGCCATTGGTATTTCTGGCGCCACCCAGCATTTGGCTGGTGTCAGCTCTTCGAAATATATAGTGGCCATCAACAATGATAAATCAGCCCCGATATTTGAGGCTGCGCAATATGGTATTGTGGGTGATGCCCAAAAAATATTGCCCCAGCTCATTGAGGCGGTGAAGGAGATCCGGAATAAATAACCATTGAATTGCCCCTGACGGTCTTATGCCGTCAGGGGCAAGGTTTTTCTGGCCAGTTCAGTCACTTATCCCCAAAACAAATCAAAATTATGCTCAGCCAGATTCTTTTTTCAGCCGCCTTACTCCTTACCCTCGGGATATTCGGCTATACCACTTCACGTTATGTAAAGCTTTTCAGGATGACCAAGCCTGATTTTCCCGTAAGGGATATTGGCAAGCGCATCCTGCTTACCCTGCGGGTAGCCCTCGGGCAATCGAAGATGTTCCGTAAACCCTTTACGGGTTTTATGCATGCCTTGGTGTTCTGGGGCTTCCTGGTTATTCTGGTTGGGAGCATTGAAATGGTCATCGATGGCCTTTCGGGAACAGAACGTTCATTGAAAGTCCTGGGTGTTCTCTATGATGTGATCATTGCTTCAGGCGATGTCTTTGCCCTCGTGGTTGCCATTGCCATCCTTGTGTTTATGGGACGAAGGTTATTTCTGCACGTGAAGCGCTTTGAAGGGATTGAGATGAAACATATCTCGCACATGGACGCGAAGGTTGCCTTAACGATCATCCTGCTCCTGATGCTTACCCTGCTTGGGATGAATGCCAGTTATGTGACCCTGAAACTGGCCGCTAATGAACCTGTCCATGGTGTTTATCCCATCAGCCAATACCTGGCTGGCCTGCTGCAAGGAATAAGTTCTTCACAACTGCACCTGCACCACGAAATACACTGGTGGGCACATATCCTGCTTATATTCTTCTTTGCCAACCTGTTGCCGTACAGCAAGCACTTTCACGTGTTCATGTCTGTGCCCAATGTCTTCCTTTCACGCCTCGATCCCCTGGGTAAACTGCCCAATATGGATAGCATCACCCGGGAAGTGAAGCTGATGATGAACCCTGAGACCGCCTTTGCCCCGGTGGAGGGGGAGACCGCCCCGGAACGTTTCGGGGTAAAGGATGCAGAGGATGTGACCTGGAAGAATTACCTGGACTCGCTGGCCTGCACAGAATGTGGCAGGTGTACTTCGGTTTGCCCAGCAGCCATTACGGGAAAGATGCTCTCACCACGCAAGATCGTGATGGATCTTCGCTCAAGGATGCGCGAAAAAGGGAAAGGCTTGATCAGCCAGGGAAGGGCATTCTCGGACAACAAGTCGCTGTTGCGTGATTACATCAGTGAAGAAGAACTTTGGGCGTGCACAACCTGTAATGCTTGCGCCATGGAATGCCCGATCAACATTAACCATCCCACCCTTATCGTTGATTTGCGGCGATACCTGGTGATGGAAGAAGGCTCAGCGCCAGGGGAGTTGAAATCAGTGTTCAACAACATTGAAAACAACGGTGCGCCCTGGCAATATTCACCAGAAGACCGCCTGCTCTGGGCAAAAGACCTTGAAATAAAAAAATCGTAAGCCAAAACAATCCAACAGGAATCAGCATGGAGACCATTAAAATAGAAGTCCCGGTAATGGCCGATCTTTTTTCCCGCGGGGAAAAGCCCGAATATTTATTTTGGGTGGGATGTGCCGGGGCTTATGACGACCGTTATAAAAAAGTGGCTGCCGCCTTTGCAAAGATCCTTTCCTACCTGGAAGTGAATTATGCTGTGCTGGGTAAGGAAGAATCCTGCACCGGTGACCCGGCCCGCCGGGCTGGCAATGAGATGCTCTACCAGATGCAAGCCTTGCAGAACATTGAACTTTTCAAAGCCTACGACATCCGGAAGATCATTACCATCTGCCCGCATTGCTATAACATTTTCAAAAATGAATACCCCGATCTGGGCGGTACGTATGAGGTGATCAGCTATGTGGACTTTCTGGATGACCTGATGAAGCGGGGAGAACTGGAACTTGACACTGAAAGGCTCGGGGGCATCACCATCACCTATCATGACCCCTGTTACCTTGGCCGCGGCAACGGCATTTATGATGCGCCACGCAGGGTGCTTAAAGCAGTATCTGGAAACCTGGTGGAAATGCACCGGAACCGCAGCTTTGCCCTTTGTTGCGGGGCAGGAGGGGGGCAGATGTTTAAGGAAGCCGAAAAGGGGGACAAGGAGGTATTCATTGAAAGGACCGAAGATGCCCTGAAAACTGAAGCCTCAATCATAGCAACAGCCTGTCCTTTTTGCATGACTATGATGACGGATGGTCTGAAATATAAGAACAGGGAAGAAGACATTAAAAATCTTGATATTGCCGAACTCATTGTGCAGGCAATGGGAATTTAAATAACCTAAAACGTATAACCTACAAATGGAGAAAACAAAAAACCTGAAAAGCGGAGAATTTTTGGTAAAGGAAGTCAGTGTTCATGACATTTTTGTACCCGAGGAATATAATGAAGAGCAATTGATGATTGCTCAAACCTGTAAGGATTTCATTGAAGCCGAGGTATATCCTCACCTGGATGAACTGGATCAGGGCAACCGGGAACTGATGAAGGAAATCCTGAAGAAATCGGGTGAACTCGGACTGATGGGCATTTCCATTCCTGAGGATTTTGGTGGATTTGGTCAATCTTTCGTGACCCAGATGCTAGCAGCCGAGACCATTGGTGCCGGATATTCCTTTTCTGTGGCCTTTATGGCTCACTGCGGCATTGGGACGCTACCCATTATGTATTACGGCAATGAAGAACAGCGACAGCGTTACATCCCGCAGCTAGCCACCGGCGATTTGCTGGGTGCCTACTGCCTGACCGAGCCAGGAGCAGGTAGCGACGCCAACTCAGGGAAAACCACCGCTATCCCCACGGAAGATGGGAAACATTATATTCTGAACGGACAGAAGATGTGGATCACCAATGCAGGCTTCTGCGACACACAGATCGTCTTTGCCAAGGTAGAAAATGACAGGATTCTGAGTGCCTTTATCGTGGAGAGTGATATGCCTGGTGTAAGGATTGGTCCTGATGAGCATAAGATGGGCATCAAGGGTTCATCTACTGCACAGGTTTATTATACCGACGTAAAAGTTCCTGCCGAAAACATGCTGGGGGCGCGGGGCGAGGGATTCCGCATTGCCCTGAGCATTCTTCACATGGGCCGTATGAAACTCGGCGCCAACGTGATCGGTGCAGCAAAGAAAGCCATCACTGATTCAGTGAAATACGCTAACGAACGCAAGCAGTTTTGTGTACTGATCTCTAGCTTCGGCGCCATTCAACACAAACTGGCAGAAATGGTGATCCGTACCTATGCCCACGAATCGGCCATTTACCGGGTCAGCAAGGATATTGATGACCTGATGGATGACCTGAAAGCACAGATGCCTGATGCCGGTAGGGCTACCATTGAAGCCATCAGCCATTACGCTGTGGAAGATGCGATATTGAAGGTTTATGGCTCTGAGATGCTTGATTATGTAGTGGATGAAGCCGTCCAGATTCATGGTGGAATGGGTTATTCTGCTGAGATGAATGTGGAACGTGGTTACCGTGACTCAAGGATCAACCGGATCTTTGAAGGTACCAATGAGATCAATCGCTTGCTGGTGGGAGATACTGCTATTAAACGCGCCCTGAAAGGCGATTTCGACCTGTTTGGACCTGCTGAAGCCTTTTATAATCATCTGGATAGGATTGATGATGGAGTAATTCCTGGAGAGGATTACTTTAAGGAGAAACAACGCTATGTCAAAAACTTCAAGAAAGTTGCCCTACTTTGCATTTATGCTGCGAACAAGCAGTTTTCGAAGAAACTGGTTCGCGAACAGGAAGTGATGATGAACATTGCCGATATGATCAGCGAGCTCTATATTGCCGAATCCCTGGCCTTAAGGGTCGAGAAGATCCAGAGCCTGAAAGGGGAGGGGGCAGGATTATATAAAGAAATACTCGATGTGTTTGTTTATGATGCCGCCAATAAGATTCGCACTTATGCCCTCGATTGTGTGTATTCCCTGCCGGAAAAGGAAAAGGAAGATAAGCTGGTGAAAGCAGTGGAGGTTTTGACACGGGTCAAAGGCACAAATGTCAAGGAAGTCCGCCGCAAAGTTGCTGCCAAACTGATAGAAGATAACGAGTACAGGTTTTAAAGCAAGCTGAATCCAATAAAAAAGGGATCACCCGGAAGGTAGATCCCTTTTTTATTGGGTGAGCCCTGTTATTATTCCTTTGCGGCAGGTTTATCCTTTTTGGTTTCGGACTTACGGGGCTCAATGTGAATTTCCTGGGCTTCCTTGTCGAAGTCAATGAAAATTACCTGACCTTCCTTGACGCGGGCCTTGATGATCTCTTCAGCAAGGGGATCTTCCAGGTATTTCTGGATAGCCCGTTTAAGCGGGCGGGCACCAAAGGCAGCATCCCAACCTTTATCCGCAATAAATTCTTTGGCTTCAAGTGAAAGTTCAACCTTGTACCCCAAATCTTCGATACGCTTGTAAAGTTTGCTCAACTCAATGTCAATGATCTTGAATATGTGCTCTTTTTTGAGCGAGTCAAAAATGACCACATCATCCACCCGGTTGAGAAATTCAGGGGCAAAGGCTTTTTTCAGGGCGTTCTCAATGACACTCTGGGCGTAATCACTGGAAGCTGCCTGTTTGGCTGAGGTACTGAATCCAACACCCATACCAAAATCCTTTAACTGGCGTGAGCCAATATTGGAGGTCATAATGATGATGGTATTCTTAAAGTCGATTTTCCGTCCCAGGCTATCGGTAAGCAAGCCGTCGTCAAGCACTTGCAGCAGCAGGTGGAAAACATCCGGGTGCGCTTTTTCGATTTCATCCAATAAAACTACAGAATAAGGCTTCCTGCGGATCTTTTCGGTTAACTGTCCGCCTTCTTCGTAACCCACATATCCGGGAGGTGCGCCGATAAGCCGGCTGACGGCAAATTTCTCCATGTATTCGCTCATGTCAATGCGCACCAGGGCATCGTCAGAGTCAAATAAATGCCTGGAAAGCACTTTGGCAAGGTGGGTTTTTCCCACACCCGTAGGTCCGAGGAAAATAAAGGAGCCAATGGGCTTGCTGGGATCCTTCAGGCCTGCCCGGTTTCGTCGGATGCTACGCACCACCTTTTCGATGGCATCATCCTGTCCGATCACGGTTTTGGCGAGGTCTTTCTCCATACTGATGAGTCGCTCGCTTTCGTTAAGGGCGATTCGTTGCACCGGCACCCCGGTCATCATGGCCACAACCTCTGAAACATTTTGTTCGGAAACAATCTCACGGTGGAGCTGCGATTCTTCCTCCCAGCGCCGTTTTTCCTGTTCCAGTTTATCCCCAAGCTCCCTTTCCTGGTCGCGCAATTTGGCGGCCATCTCATATTTCTGGCTTTTTATGGCCCGGGTCTTCTCGTTGCGCACCTCATCTATCCTGGCCTCGATCTCAATGATGTTCTCGGGAACTTTTATGTTGGTGATATGAACGCGCGAACCTGCTTCATCGAGGGCATCAATGGCCTTGTCAGGCAGGCAGCGGTCGCTGACATAACGGTCAGTCAAATGAACGCAAGCTTTGATGGCTTCATCAGAATAGGTGACCAGGTGATGGTCCTCGTATTTCTGTTTGATGTTGTTGAGGATTTCAATGGTTTCCTCAGCTGAAGTGGGATCGATCAAAATCTTCTGAAAACGGCGTTCAAGTGCACCATCTTTTTCAATGTGCTGGCGATATTCATCGAGGGTGGTGGCTCCGATACATTGCAATTCGCCTCTTGCAAGGGCTGGTTTGAACATATTGCTGGCATCCAGTGAGCCTGAAGCGCCACCGGCTCCCACAATGGTGTGTAACTCGTCAATAAACAGGATTACATCCGGGTTTTTTTCCAGCTCGTTGAGGAGGGCTTTCATGCGCTCCTCAAACTGCCCCCTGTATTTGGTTCCGGCCACCAGCGAGGCAATGTCGAGGGTTACCAACCTTTTGTTGAACAGGGCCCTGGATACTTTACGCTGAACGATACGGAGGGCAAGGCCTTCGGCAATGGCCGATTTCCCAACGCCTGGTTCCCCGATAAGGATGGGATTGTTTTTTTTGCGTCGCGAAAGGATCTGTGCAATTCGCTCCAGCTCCCTTTCCCTTCCCACTACCGGATCCAGGCGATTTTCTTCGGCGGCACGGGTAAGGTCACGACCAAAGTTGTCAAGCACCGGTGTTTTCGATTTATCGCTGGTCTTTTTAAAAGAACTTCCAAAGGTCCCTTCGTTGCCTTCATCCTCATCACTGCCGGCCGAAAGGTCTCCGCGGATATCATGCCTCGTATCTCCTTCAGGGTTGCCTCCTTGCCAGTTCTGGATCTCTTCCTTGACCAGATCATAATCAACGCCTTGCTGGTTCAGGGTTTTAGTGGCCAGGTTGTCAGTGTCTTTCAGAATGCTAAGCAGAAGATGCTCAGTCCCGATCATTTCGCTGTTAAAAAGTTTGGCCTCAAGATAAGTAATCTTTAAAACCCGCTCGGCCTGCTTAATCAGTGGAATATTATCAATGCTGCGTCCTTTGGGAGAGCTGCCTTTGATGGTATTCTCAATGATGGCTTTCAGTTTCAACAGGTCGATGCCAAGGTGGGATAATATCTTTACAGCCAAGCCTTCACCTTCCCGGATAATACCGAGAAGAAGATGTTCAATCCCAATGTAGTCGTTGCCGTTGCGCAAGGCTTCTTCACGACTGAAGGTGATTACATCCTTTACTCTTGGTGAAAATTTCGCTTCCATTCAGATCAGTTTATAAATAGCAAATCAAAATTAAATACAATATTAAACAAATAGCAGATAACCTTCCGCAATTATTAACAATTATTAACCGTAATTGTTAGAAAGTTGCTGATTTTAGAGAAAATTTCGGGCGGAAAAGTGCTTTAAAAATCGTAATTTCGTAGCTTCAGTTTATTCCGGAAAAAGTTTTATAAATTACTAATAATCAATATGTCTGGAGAAAAGATTATCAAAGTTGATATTGAGGAACAAATGAAGACGGCATACATCGATTATGCCATGTCTGTCATTGTTTCCAGGGCTCTGCCCGATGTGCGTGATGGGATGAAGCCCGTTCATCGCCGGGTTTTGTTTGGAATGCACGAATTGGGTAACCTGAGCAACCGTCCCTACAAGAAATCTGCAAGGATTGTAGGGGAGGTGCTGGGAAAGTATCACCCCCACGGCGATTCCTCCGTTTACGATACCATGGTAAGGATGGCCCAGGAATGGTCCTTGCGTTATCCATTGGTCGATGGCCAGGGAAACTTTGGCAGCATCGATGGCGACAGTCCTGCCGCCATGCGATACACCGAAGCCCGTTTGAGAAAAATTGCAGAAGAGATGCTGTCGGACCTCGATAAGGAAACCGTCGATTTTCAGAATAACTTTGATGATACCCTTAAGGAACCCGTGGTGTTGCCTGCCAGGATTCCCAACTTATTGGTGAACGGCTCCTCGGGTATCGCGGTGGGGATGGCTACCAATATGCCCCCTCACAACCTTAGTGAAGTGGTGGATGGAACTATTGCCTACATTGACAACAATGAAATTACCATCGAAGAATTGATGAAATTCATTAAGGGCCCCGATTTTCCTACCGGTGGGCTGATCTACGGTTATGAAGGCGTGAGGGAAGCCTATATGACCGGTCGCGGGCGCATCGTTGTCCGTGGTGAAGCTACTTTTGAAGCCAATGAAAACGGCAGGGAAGCCATCATCGTCACCTCCATCCCATACCAGGTCAACAAGGCCGAAATGATCAGGAAGACGGCCGACCTGGTCAATGATAAAAAGATTGAAGGCATTACAGACATCCGCGATGAATCCGACAGGCAGGGGCTGCGTATTGTGTATGAATTGCGCAAGGATGCCATACCCAATGTGGTGCTCAACCTTCTGTACCAACATACCGCCCTCCAGACAGCCTTTAACGTTAACAACATTGCCCTGGTTCATGGTCGTCCCGAGATGCTGAACCTGAAGGACATCATTGTTCATTATGTCAATCACCGTCACGAAGTGGTGACCAGGCGGACTGCCTATGAATTGCGTGAAGCAGAAAAACGCGCCCATATCCTCGAAGGTCTGTTGATTGCCCTGGATCATCTTGATGAAGTCATTAGCCTGATCCGGGCTTCCCAAACCCCCGATGAAGCCAGGACTGGTTTAATGGAGAAATTCAACCTGAGCGAAATCCAGGCCAAAGCCATCCTCGATATGCGTCTGCAGCGGCTTACCGGTCTGGAGCGCAACAAGATCAAGGAAGAATATGATGAACTCCTCAAAAAAATTGAATATCTCAAATCTGTGCTGGATGATGTTTCGCTGAGAATGGAAATCATCAAGGAAGAACTCCTGGAAGTTAAAGAAAAGTATGGTGATAAAGCCAGGTCAGAGATTGAATATACTGCCAACGATTTCCGTATCGAAGACACCATTGCCGACGAAGGGGTGGTTATCACCATTTCGCGCATGGGCTATATCAAGCGGACCCCGCTGACTGAATATCGCACCCAAAGCAGGGGAGGTCGCGGAAGTAAAGGTTCTGCAACCCGAAACGAGGACTTTGTCGAGCAACTCTTTACCGCTACCAATCACAACTATCTCTTGTTTTTTACCGAGCAAGGCAAGTGTTTCTGGATGCGGGTCTTTGAAATCCCCGAAGGAGCCAAATCAAGCAAGGGGAGGGCCATTCAGAACCTGATCAACATACCTGTTGATGATAAGATCAAGGCCATTGTCAATATCAAGGACTTGACCGATGAGGAATACATTAAGAATAATAATATAATTCTTTGCACCAAAAAAGGAATCATAAAAAAGACGAGTGTAGAGGCATACAGTCGTCCCCGTGCCAACGGTATCATTGCCATCAATATCCGGGAAGGGGATGAGCTGATCGGTGCAAACCTGACCAATGGCAAGAATGAAGTGCTGATCGGGCTGAAAAGCGGGAAAGCGATTCGTTTCAATGAAAGCCATGTGAGGCCCATGGGCCGGAATGCCTCTGGTGTCAAGGGAATTACGCTTTCCGGTGCCAAAGATGAAGTAATTGGCATGGTTTGTGTAGAAGATATGGAGAGTAGCATCCTAGTCGTGTCAGAAAAAGGCTACGGGAAGCGATCGCCAGTCGGAGAATACCGGATCACCAACCGTGGAGGCAAAGGCGTTAAGTCACTGAACATCACTGATAAAACCGGGCCAATGATATCCATGGTGAATGTTACCGAGAACGACGATTTAATGATCATCAACAAATCGGGCCTGACGATTCGACTTTCAGTCAGTTCTTTGCGCGACATGGGGCGCGCTACACAAGGGGTGAGGCTGATCTCCCTGAAAAATGAGGATGAAATTGCAGCCGTAACCAAAGTGCAGGAATCCATCCTCAATGGAGCCGGTGAAGATGAGGTTGAGGAGATTGGTGAAAGCCCCGCAGAAGGGCAGGAATAGGCGCCCTGACAAAATTTTTACGAACATTGTTTAATTTAAAATAATGTTACATTTGTAAATAAATTAATAGTTCAACAAAAACCAAAAAAATGACCCCAATGAAACGGACAATCTTTCTTGTAATATTTTGCATGTTAACCGCCACTTTTGCGCAGGCTCAAACCCGGGATGTGCGTCGTGCGAACACCCAGTTGAATCGGGGGAACATTGCGAATGCCAAGGAAATGATCGATGAGGCATTGCAAGACCCCTCCGCTGTCAATGACGCAGCGACTCACCTGACGAAAGCCAAGGTATATATGGAGATCTTCCTGAGTCAGGATCCGGAAATTAAAACCCTGGCCGAGAACCCGTTGGAAATTGCCTACGAAGCCCTGCAGGTTGCAAGGGAAAAGGATGTGGACAATAGTAACATCATTGAACTTCAGCAGACGCTGCTCGTCATGTCGGAGCTCACCTTTAACAATGCTGTGGAAGCCTTTAATGAGGCCGATTACAATACCGCCAGCAAGGGCTTCCTGCGGTCATACCAGCTCTCTGAATCCTTTGGCACAATCGATACAACCACGCTTTACAACGCCGCACTGGCAGCTGAAATGTCCAGCCAGTTTGATAAGGCTGAGGAGATGTATGACCAGCTTATTGAAATGGAGTATGACCAGCCCTATATGTATTCCTCTATGTCTTCCGTCAAAATGGCACAGGGCGACACCATTGCCGCCACGGAATATATTAAGAAGGGTCGCGAACTTTATCCCGATGAACTGAACCTGATTTTCTCAGAGGCAAATATTTATATTTTTACCGGCCAGATTGAAGAAGCAAGGGAAATTCTTAACCTCGCTTTGGAAAAAGATCCCGACAATCCAAACCTGCACTTTGCTTTTGCTGCCAACTATGATAAAATGGCCCAGGATACAACCTATTCTAGGGATGATCGTATGTTTGCCTTTAAAGAGGCTGAAAAATCATACAAAAGAGCAATAGAAATCGATGAGGATTATTTTGATGCCATTTATAACCTTGGGGTACTATACTTTAACGAGGGTATCCGGATTTTTGAAGAAGCTGACATCAAGCTTAGGGAGAATCCAACTTCAGCTGCTTTCAGGGAATATGAGCAGGAAGAAAAACGGTTCCAGGAGCAGTGGCTTACCGCACAGCCTTTTCTCGAAAAAGCAATGAGCATGATTGATGAGGATGATCCGAACCTTGAAGTGGTGGTGGTTTCTCTGCTGCAATTGTATGCCCGGACAAATCAGCCTGAAAAACTTGAGGAAATGCAGGATCTGTACCATAAGCATTTTGGTATGCCCGAAGAAGAATAAGCACTTGATCCCTTCGGGATAGAATCATAAAATAGGGGACCAATCAATTGGTCCCCATTTTTATTACCAAAAAAGCTATTTAACATAATATTAATTATAAGACTAACCACTGTAAATAAAAATAGTTTGTCGTTTTATTGAAAATCATAGAAGGTTCAGGTAATCAGCCTAATAAAGCAATGCCTTATGGATGGGCTACAAAGTAATATTCCTCGGCTGTTCGGTAAACGGTAAGAAATTTTTCTTTTTCCAGTGCAGGTTTTTTCAGGATAAAATCTTTCAGCAGGGAAATTTTAAATCCTAGCTCGGTGACAAGATAAGTAAATAATTCTTCGGGTTTGGTTCCATAAAATTCGCTTGCTCCAAGCCCGCTTTCGAAAACCACCACCGGTTTTTGTTTTTCCAGGATTCGGCGAGCCCCTTGAAGCACGTCATACTCCCCTCCTTCAACATCTAACTTAATGAAATGTATTACGAGTGTTTCAGGAATTACATCGTCAAGACGCTTTTTTACGACTCTAATAGCCTCTATATCAGGGTTTTTAATGTCGTATTTCCGCATTTTTAAGCCACTGTAGGCTGGTGCATTTTTCACAAACTGGAATTCGGCCTCTCCATTGCTTCCTGATAAGGCATAGGGATAAATACTCACATTGCCGTTAAACCGGCTGCGGAGTTTATGAAAATACAGGGGTATGGGTTCAAATGCAAAATGGGTTCCGTTTGGAGATAACTTAACCATTCGATCAAGAACTTCGCCCTTGTGGCAACCAATATCAATACAGTTCGAACCGGGTTTTATGGTCCGGTCCATGATCTGCCACGTCAGCCGGTCGTAATGCATATTGCGTGTCAGGTCAATATGCAATTGCGATAAGCCCTTTTTTATCAGTGTTTTGAACTCCATTCCTTTCCCCCGCTATACTATTATGACAACCCGCATGACGAGCAGTAGAGCGAGTGCAAACTTACCTATTCCAATCCTTTTTTAAAAGAAATTTCAGGAAGAAATTGTTCTCTTTAACCCAAGCGGTAAACTAAAGCGTTGATGTTCATGCCGGCACCTACCGAGGCCATCACATAATGGTCACCTTTATTCAGATTATGATCCTCCAGTTTCCTTTTCATGATCAGGTCGAGCAAAACAGGTACGGTAGCCACCGAATTGTTACCCATCCGGGCAATGATCATAGGCATGATGTTTTCGGAGGTTTCTTTTGATCTGAACAAACGCAGGGTTTTTTGAACGATTACGTGGTCCATTTTTCCATTCGCCTGGTGGATCAGGATCTTTTTGATATCGTCAATGCTCACGCCTGCTTTTTCCATAGATTCCTTTACCACCAAAGGCACAGTGGTAATGGCATACTCGTAAACTTTCCGTCCCAGCATTTTAAGAAAAAGATCATTTGTTGGATATTCAGGATTGTTTGATTTTTCCATCCACAAAAGCTTGTAGTGTTCCAGGGTGTCGCTGCGGGTTTTATGAGCCAGGATACCGACGGGAACCTCGCTGGTAATTCCTTCCAGAACTGCCGCACCTGCCCCATCCGAATAGATCATGGAGTCGATATCATGGGGATCGGAGATCCGGGAAAGCGTTTCTGCACCAATCACCAGGGCCAGGCGGGCATCGCCCGATTTGATAAAATAGTCGGCCTGGATGACACCCTGAATCCATCCAGGGCAGCCAAAAGGCAGGTCGTAAGCCACGGTGTCAGGATTTTTTATCCCAAGCTTGTGCTTTACACGGGCAGCAATCGTAGGCAGGGTTTCGGGGGTGGGATTGCCCGGATGAACATTCCCAAAATTGTGAGCCACGATAATGTAATCAAGCTCCTCAGGATCTATGCCGGCATCTTCGATGGCCTCCACAGCAGACAAATAAGCCAAATCATCCGTATTCTGGTCATCGCGCGCATACCTGCGCTCCTCAATCTCTGTTATTTCCTTAAACTTTTCAATGATCTCTTCGTTCGGCTTTTCAAGCGGAACGCCATTTTTTTCGTAAAATTTATGCTGAAGAAATGCTTCGTTTTTTATGACCCTTTCGGGGATATAACTGCCGGTACCTTTTATGATGGTATATCGATTCGGATTCATTCTGTTTTTTTTTACAGCGAAATTTTTGAACCGGTAAAGGTAATAAAACCTTTAAACCTAATCGGGAAATTAAATCATTGTTTTAAACAAAATGGCCCTCCCCTACCTTGGGAAGTAATTTAATTTATTGATATAGAATACTATACAAAAATAATAAAAAATTTATTCAGCAAATTTTCCTGTCCTCTACCCTATTTTCAGCCTTGATTTTCTCATACCATGCTCGGAGTTAATACGGAGTTTATACGGTTTAAACCGTATAAACTCCGTATTAACTCCGTATTAACCCATAAAATGACTGAAGTATAAAATGGGTAAAGTCTGTATAGGATATTGATAATAAATAACTTAGGGCTTTCGTATTTATAACTCAGACAGGAATCCGGAATTTACCCCAAAAAACCTAAAAAGCCTGGAAAAAACAAAAAGGCCGTCGCAAATAGATGGCTGCGACGGCCTGAAAAGGAGAAAGAGGGTTGGGTTTAAAACTTAGAGGCTTTTCACTTCAGCGCCTGAGCTTGTTTCTATAGATTTATTGACAGGTTGACCGCCATAACTCACCATTGCGCCTGAGCTGGCATCAATCGACATTTCGTTGTTCACAAAAATGTGATTGACGGCGCCTGAAGAAGTATTGATGGTTGCGTTCTCAGCCTGGAGGTCTTTGGCGTCCACCTCTGAGCCGGCATTACTTTTGATGAAGAATTCGGTGACTTTGCCGGCCAGTTTGGCGTGGGCACCTGCTGTGGCTTCGAGGTTTAAGGTTTCAAACTCGAGGTTTAAATCACTGAAGGCGCCCGAACTAAGCACGTGTTCAAGGGCCAGCCCCACCAGGGTGTTGACCGAAGTGACCCTGGCTCCGGCAGAGGCACGGAGGGCTTCCAGTGTGACAAAGCTTACCTTGACATCAATGGCTTTGTGTTTGCCAACTCTTTCCTTTAGGTGAATCTTCAGGACTTCCTCATCAACTTCGGTGACTACCAGTTCCAGGAGGTTGTCATCGGCTTCTATGGTCAGACCAATCTCTTCATCCTGGCGCAACTCCACGGTTAGTCCACCCCTGGCTTCTATGGCCTTAAAACTGGCAATCTGGCGGGTTTCGGTTACCACATTCATACTGCCTTCGGTCAAAGGGCCCATTTTGAGGTTAACCCTGACATAAATCATCAGGCTTGTGAGCAGCAACAGGAGCAAGATCAAAGCTGCGAGCATTATTTTGTTAGTTGTCTTCATTTCCGTTGTTTTTTTCTGTTTTCAGAATTACAGCAAGATTAGTTTTGATTTTGTTGCCTGTATGATTCGTACAGTTTTTCAAGGTTCTTGAAATCCATTCGGAGCATTTCAAGGGTTCTGAACACTTGGGGGAGATCCTCCTGGACGAATTGTTCTTTTTTGAGTTCAAGGGTCTTGTCAAAGCCATCATCGGCCACGAAGTATCCAATGCCCCGCTTGTTGAAGATGATCCCCTTGTCCTGGAGATAGTTGAAGGTACGCATGGCTGTGTTGGGATTGACTTCCACCTGGACGGCAATTTCCCTGATTGAGGGGATTTTCTCCCCCTGCTGCCATTTCCGCTGCAGGATGTTTTCGCAGAAGTAGTCCGCGATCTGCAGATATATTGCTTGATTTTCGTTGAATTCCATAATTATACCTGCCTTTCTTTAATACCAAACCAGGTTAAAATGAGGAAAAACGGAACGGTAAGATAGTAAAATGCAAATTTTGCGATTTCGACAATGGTTACCGTAAAAAACCTTTCCATCCCAGGGGTGAAGCTTGAATTGCTAACAAATTCATTTCCATCGAATTGGAAAGTCCCGAACAAGAGATATCCGACGAGTGCAGCAAATAACCCGATCACATTTTGAATGACAAATAAACTCAGGAGTGTTTTCAGGAAATTATGCTTACGGAAATACACGGCTCCAAACAGGAAGATGGACTGGGTAATGAAATACAGGATGACAATTTTCAGGGCTTTTGCTGACCACAGCATGGCGAATGCCCCTGCAGGGATGGGAATACCCAGAATCAGGTAAGCAAGCAACAGGACCAGGGAAAAAGCGATGAAAGCGAGAATGGGGAACAGAATTGCAGTTAGCAGCCAGGCATTGACCAGGCGTTCCAGTTTTGAAACCGGAAGGGTCAGGAATGGGATGCTTTTCTGTGGGCTGTGAAGTTCGGCAAAAATATTGCTGGTAAACACAAAGCCACCGATGAACAGGACCACATAAAACAAGGGTCCAATGTTAAGCAGGCTGGTGGGACTGGAATATCCCGTCAGGAGGGCAATCACCAGCAGTGAGCCTGCAATTGCCGCGAAGGCAATGAGTAGTCCGCTGAAATTTCCGACCACCTGGCGTTTCCCCAGGAGGAATAGCCGGTTGAAGCTAAAGGTATTATTCTTGTTTTCCATGGTTAAGAGGGGATTTCAAAAACATCATTAATGGCTTGTGTCTGGTTGATCACGGCATTGAAAAGCAGTTCCAGATCAACCCTGGTTTCGCGTTTTGAGGTATTTTTGAGCACTGCAGACATGCCTCCGAAAACTTCCTCAGCGTAAAGAATCTGGTCGCCTTCTTCCTTTTTATGCTGAGGCTCGAATTGGAGATGATGCGAAATTTGCTCAATGCCACGGTTAAAGATGATTTTTCCGTCGTCCATAATGATCACCGGATCAATCAGGCTTTGCAGGTCGCGCACCTGGTGGGTAGAAATTATGATGATCTGGTCGGCCTCCATCGAAGCGGCTATTACCTTGCGAAACTGGCTCTTGGAAGGAATGTCCAGGCCATTGGTGGGCTCGTCCATCAGCATCAGCCTGGCATTGGTGCTGAGACCAAAAGCAAGCTGGAATTTCTTTTTCTGCCCGTAGGAAAGCTGATTGAGCTTCTTATTAGGATCCAGTTGAAATTCCTCCAGGAGGTTGCGGAACTTTTCATGATCAAAACGCGTGTAAAAGGGCGCGTTGAGTGAGATGTACTGAAGAATCTTAATGGAAGGCAATTCAAATTCTTCAGGCAGAATGTAGATGTCTTCAAGGGCTTGAGGGATACGATCCTTTGACTCAAAACCATTGAGGCGGCATTTGCCCGATTGCGGGAATACCAGTCCGGCAATAATTTTTAGCAAGGTGGTTTTCCCTGCCCCGTTTTTGCCAAGCAAACCGTAAATGTTGCCTTGCTCAAGTTTGATGCTCAGATCATTGAACAGGGGCTTTTTCCGGTTGTAGGCGAAAACAATGTTTTCTATGGTTATCATGTTTTTATTGTTTTAGTGTACCACTTAACTAATACACCACAAATGTAAACACATTTTTATATATCCTCCAAATTTTTTTTGAATTTTTTTTAATTATTTTTTCGTTGGTTGAGTAATAATCTGATAAACAGGTTTATAGAGATAAATTTTAAATTAACAAAATTATGTATCCTTGAAGCTAGAAATGATTAGCTGGGTAAACAAGCATTATCTTTGTTTATTCAAAAAATATGATCACGATGGATTACCAGTCAATAATTGAGAGGATTTATCAGGAAGTCAAACCCTTTACGGCCGAAGGAAAGGTTGCCGATTACATTCCTGCCCTGGCTGGTGTAAGCCGCGAAAACCTGGGCATCAGTGTGCACGATATTGAAGGAAAGGAATATGGAACCGGGCAGGTTAATGTTCCGTTTTCCATCCAGAGCATATCCAAAGTATTCTCATTTACCCTTGCTTATCATGCTATTGGTGAAAAGGTTTGGAATAGGCTTGGCAAGGAACCTTCGGGTACAGCCTTCAATTCGTTGGTGCAGATTGAATATGAGCACGGTATTCCACGCAATCCTTTTATCAATGCGGGCGCCCTTGTCGTGGCCGATATCATTTTATCCAATTATAAGTATCCCTGGCGGCAATACCTGGATTTTGTCAGAAAGATCAGCAATGACACAACTATTGGTTATAATGAGCAGGTTGCTGTCTCGGAAAAAGAAACCGGCCACCGCAATGCTGCCCTTGCGCATTTTATGCACAGTTATGGCAATATAGTAAATCCGGTTGAGGAAGTGTTGGATTTTTATTTTAAGCAATGTGCCCTTGAGATGTGTACCCGAAGCCTGTCGCGCTCCTTTCTTTATCTTGCCAACCAAGGGGTCCTCCCCCACTCGGGCGAAGAGATCCTGGCGTTTAGCCAGTCGAAGCGGATGAATGCCCTGATGCTGATGGCCGGGTTATACAATGAATCGGGTGAGTTTGCTTACCGGGTCGGGCTCCCGGGAAAAAGTGGTGTTGGAGGGGGTATTGTTGCAATTTTCCCAAAACATTTCAGCCTTTGTGTGTGGTCGCCGGCGATCAATCAATACGGGAATTCAATAGCTGGGATTGAGGCGCTGCAGCGCTTCACATCCTATACGCAAATGTCTGTTTTTTAGGCTTTCAGGATTTCCCCTAGTGGAAAAACTTCCTGTTTTTGACCTTAACATTTTTTAACGCGCCATTTGTGGCGCTTTGGCTTTGCATTATCTAATTTTGCGTCACATTCTTTAAACCCAATGAATATATGGACATCAAGGAACTGAATCAGCGAATTCAACAGGAAAGTGCGTTTGTTGATATCTTGACCATGGAAATGGATAAGGTTATTGTGGGACAGAAAAACATGGTAGAGCGCCTGCTGATTGGCTTGCTTGCCAACGGGCATATTCTCCTTGAAGGGGTGCCCGGACTGGCAAAAACCCTGGCTATAAAATCGCTGGCCAACACCATCAAGGCCCGTTTCAGCCGCATCCAGTTTACCCCCGACCTGCTTCCTGCTGACCTTATCGGTACGATGATTTACAGTCAGAAACGTGAGGAATTTGTAGTTCGGAAAGGACCGGTTTTTGCCAATTTTATTCTGGCCGATGAGATCAACAGGGCCCCTGCCAAGGTTCAGAGTGCTTTGCTGGAAGCCATGCAGGAACGCCAGGTGACCATTGGCGATCACAGCTTTGCCCTGGATGAACCCTTCCTTGTGCTGGCCACAGAAAACCCCCTGGAACAGGAAGGCACCTATCCCTTGCCCGAAGCCCAGGTGGATCGTTTCATGCTGAAAGTGATGATTGGCTATCCCAGCCGCGAGGAAGAGAAGCTGATTATGCGGCGCAATATGCTGGAGGAGTTTCCACAAACCAAACCTGTGCTGGAGCCTTCTGACATTGTTAAGGCCCGCAATGTGGCCCGCGAGGTTTACCTGGATGAGAAGATTGAAAATTACATCACGGACATTGTGTTTGCTACTCGCTTCCCCGCTGAATTTAAGCTTGAGAAGTTTGTACCGCTAATCAGTTATGGCGGATCGCCCAGGGCAAGCATTAACCTGGCACTGGCCTCCAAAGCCTTTGCTTTCATTAAGCGCAGGGGTTATGTGATTCCCGAGGATGTAAGGGCGGTTTGTGCCGATGTATTGCGCCATCGCATTGGCCTGACTTATGAGGCTGAGGCTGAAAACATCACTACTGAGGATATCATTAATGAAATCCTGAATACGGTTGAAGTTCCCTAATCGATTGTAAAATGGAAACCACCGAGCTTTTAAAAAAGGTCAGAAAGATAGAGATCAAAACCAAAGGTCTCTCAAACCAGATCTTTTCGGGGCACTATCACAGTGCCTTTAAGGGGCGAGGTATGGCCTTTACCGAAGTGCGGGAATACCAGTATGGGGATGATATCCGGAGCATTGACTGGAATGTAACGGCCCGTTTCAACCATCCTTATATCAAGGTGTTTGAGGAAGAGCGCGAGCTGACGGTAATGCTGCTGATTGATGTGAGTGGTTCAAACGAATTTGGTGCGGTGGGCATGCTGAAAGAGGATATGATCACTGAAATTGCCGGAGTTTTGGCATTTTCGGCCATCAATAATAATGATAAGGTGGGGGTGATCTTTTTCAGTGACCGGATTGAGAAGTTCATCCCTCCTAAAAAAGGAAGCAGCCATATTTTGCGCATCATCAGGGAGTTGATAGATTTCAAACCTGAACAGAAGGGAACAGACATCGGATTGGCTCTAAAGTATCTTCGCAATGTCATTAAGAAACGGTCGATTGCCTTCCTGATCTCTGACTTTAACGATCAGGGTTTTGAGGATCCCCTGTCAATTGTAAGCAAAAAGCACGACCTGGTTTGCGTCCGGGTTGCCGATGAGCGGGAAAAAGAAATCCCTTCCCTGGGAATTATGAAGTTTAAAGATGCAGAGACCGGGAAGGTTTACTGGCTGGATACCTCCAGCAAGTCTTTTCAGGAAAAACTGGGTCAATGGAACCGAGATAAGGAGAAATACCTCAAAACAACTTTTACCAGGGCTGGCGTTGATTTGGTGACCATCCCAACCCATCGTGACTATGTGCCACCGCTGATGAATCTTTTCAGGAAAAGAAGTAACCAGGCCTGACCTATATGGTGAACAAGAATATAATATTTAATCTGATTTTCAAAAAGCGAATCCTCGTTTTCCTGGCTTTTATTTCAGCCACCTTTACGGGGAGTTTTACTCTGCACGCCCAGCAAATTCAGGCCAGTTTAACTCCCGATTCCATAAAGATCGGGGAGCGAGCGGTCTTAAGGGTTGAAGTGTTTGCTCCCGAAGGTAGTTTGGTGGTTCCGGTGGCTTTAAGTGATACCATTTTCAATGAGTTAGAGATTCTCTCAGCAAGCCCACTAGATACCCTGAAGGGAGAAGGGGGCGAATATTCTGTTTGGCAGGAATTTGTCATCACTTCCTGGAAGGAAGGCTTCTATCCCATTGCCCCCATCACCATTAGGATTATCAATAGGCAAGATACCCTGGAGGTTTTTTCAGAACCCTTGCTTCTCGAAGTGTATTCGGTTGAAATAGCTGAAGATGCTACCCCCTACGATATCAAACCCATTTTCAAGATTCCTGTAAGCTTTATGGATGTATTCCGTTGGGCCGGACCACTTCTGCTCCTACTTGCATTGATTGCAGGTTTTGCCTGGTGGTTTGTGAAGAAAAGGAAGCGCCGCCCGGTGGCTGAAAGCATTTGGGAAAAGCCCGACATACCCGCCCATATTGCTGCGATATCAAGTCTTGAGAGCTTGAAAAACAAGAAATTATGGCAGAATGGTAAAGTAAAACTTTATCATGTTGAATTGACCTATATTATCAGGATGTTCATTGAGAAACGATTTGGACTTCTTGCTCTGGAGATGACCTCAGGCGAGATTATTCAAGCCATCCATTCTCATTTTAAAGAGGAAGATTTAACAGATTCGCTCGCGTATATCTTTGAGCTTGCCGACCTTGTAAAGTTTGCCAAATTCTCACCTGATCCGCAACAAAATGGAGAAAGTATGAATCTGGCTATTGATTTTGTAAAACGCAATATTCCCCCGCCTCCCGCTGAAGAAAAGAAAAGCAAACCCCAGGGACAGGAATAGAAGTATTAAAAGGAAAATAGAACAGAACACTTTTATCGTTTGAATAATCTGAAGAAGTGGACATAACTTTTGCATATAAACCTTTTTTAATGCTGCTGGGCTTCATCCCGCTGCTGGTGGTCTGGTATATCTGGAAGTACCGTGAGCACGGGGCCGACCTAAGGTTTTCCCATTCAGAATTTCTGGTAGGTGTAAAAAAAAGCTTGAGGCTCCGTTTGCTTCAATTGCCTTTTTTTTTACGAATGCTTGTGCTGGCATTGTTAATTATTGCCCTTGCAAGGCCGCAGTCTTCCTCACAGTCTCAGGATGTCAGCGTGGAGGGCATTGACATTATGGTTGCTCTTGATATCTCTGGTTCAATGCTGGCCGAGGATTTCAGGCCAAACCGGCTTGAAGTGGCCAAGAAAACCGCTCTTGAGTTTATTGAAATGCGTCCCACGGATCGCCTGGGGATGTCTGTTTTCAGTGGTGAAAGCTTTACCCTTTGCCCCTTGACCACTGACCATGTCCTGCTAAAGGAGCTTACTTCAGGGGTCACGACAGGTATGGTCGAAGATGGCACTGCTATTGGTGATGGCCTTGCCAACGCCATTAACCGTTTGCGCGAAAGCGAGGCTATCAGTAAAGTCATCATTTTACTTACCGATGGTATTAGCAATGCCGGCGTGATAGACCCTCTTACTGCGGCAGAAATTGCCAGTGTATATGGCAATAGGGTTTATACCATTGGTGTGGGAAGTAAGGGGAGCGTCCCCTACCCTTTCCAGACCCCACTGGGAGTGCAATACCGTCAGGTGGAAATTCCCCTGGATGAAGCGCTGTTGACACAAATTGCCGAAATGACCGGGGGTGCCTATTACTGGGCTGATAATGAACAAAAGTTACAGGAAATTTACCAGGAAATTGACCAGTTGGAGCGGACCCGTATTGACGTGACAGAGTTTACACGTAAAACGGATGAATTTTTTCTCCTGGTCATCGCGGCTTTGTTTTTGTTACTTTTAGAAATAGTGTTACGCAACACCTGGTTAAGAACAAATCCCTGATTATCCGGAGTTTTGTATTATGGAAATATTCAGATTTGAAAACCCGCAATACTTGTTTCTCCTGGCACTGATTCCAGTGCTGCTGGGGTTGTTCTGGCTTTCCTGGCGTATTCGAAAAATAGCCTTAAAACGCTTTGGAAATTCCGTGGTGGCGGGATCTTTAATGCCGGGGCGCTCGTTGAGGAGGCCATGGATAAGATTTAGCCTTTTGCTGGCCGGGCTATCGATGTTGGTGCTGGCACTTGCTGACCCCATGGTTGGAAGCCGGATGCAGGAAGCCAAACGCGAAGGCATTGACGTGATGATCGCGTTGGATGTGAGCCGAAGTATGCTTGCCGAGGATATAAAGCCCAACCGGCTGGAGCGGGCCAAAATGGCTGTCTCAAGACTGATTGACCGGCTGGATAATGACCGGGTAGGGCTTGTGGTATTTGCCGGGAACGCCATAACGCAGGTTCCGGTTACTTCTGACCATTCAGCAGCCAAGATGATATTGCGAACGGTAAATACTAATTCAGTAGCTGTCCAGGGTACTGCCCTGGGAAGTGCAATTGAAAGATCGCTGGCTTCGTTCTCTGGTGAGAAATTGGAAAATAAGGTGATCATTGTCATCAGTGATGGAGAAAATCATCTGGACGATCCGGTTGAGCAGGCAAGGCTTGCAAGCGAGCAAGGGGTTGTAATCCATACGGTTGGGATTGGCACCCCAGCCGGGGCGCCCATCCCTTTATATCGGGGTGATCAATTATCTGGTTTTTTGCGAGATAACCAGGGAAATACCGTAGTCTCTCGTTATGATGAAGCAACCCTGAGGGGCATTGCTGATGCGACCGGTGGGGTATTTAGGCACGGCACTGGGTCTGATATGGGTTTGAACAGCATTCTCGATGAGATTAAAAAAGTGGAGAAGGATACTTTTGAAACCATGGTATTTGCAGATTACCAGAGTCGTTATCATTATTTTGTAGCCCTTGCACTCCTTTTTCTTGTGCTGGAGATCTTTATTTTTGAAAGAAAGAATAAGTGGCTGGAAAAGATCAAGTTGTTTGATTAGGTATTAAATTTTGATTGCAATATATGTACAGGATCATAATCACCAGTATAACATTTCTTTTTGTGGCCCACGGAATCCTTTACGGGCAGGCCGACCAGCGGCATATCCGTCAGGGGAATAAACTCTACCAGGGCGAGAAGTTTAATGAAGCAGAGATTCGTTACCGGCAGTCGCTGGAAGAGAACCCTCAAAATACCAGGGGAATGTTTAACCTGGGGAATGCCTTGTACCGCCAGGGCCGTTTTGATGAAGCGGCAGAACTGTTTGAAGGTTTGTCGCAGTTTGCTCCTGGTGAGATCGAGAAAGCCTCTGCCTATCATAACTTGGGGAATGCCTTTCTTCAATCGCAGAAATATGCCGAAAGCGTGGAGGCGTATAAAAATGCCCTGCGAATAAACCCTGAAGATGAAGAGACCCGTTTTAACCTGGCCTACGCCATGCGAATGTTGCAGGAACAGCCGCAGCAGGATCAGGAAGACCAGGATCAGAATGATCAGGAACAGAATCAGGATCAGCAGAAAAATCAGGACCAGCAGCAAGATGAGCAAAATCAGGACCAGCAGAATGAACAGCAGCAGCCGCAGCACAGGCCTGATCAGATCACTCCGCAGGATGCCCAGCGAATTCTGGACGCCCTGAATCAGAAGGAACAAAAAGTTCAGGAAGACCTGAAGCGTGAACAAAAACAGCGCGGAACGGTCCGGCAGGAAAGAGAATGGTAAACAGCAAGCTTATGAAGATAAAGGCTTTTCTCATAGGAACGTTATGCCTTTTGATGGTGATGCCATTGTGGGCCGACGAGTTGACTTTTACTGCCTCAGGACCCTCGCAGGTTGGCCTTGGAGAGCGTTTCAGGGTAGTTTACTCAGCCAGCAAACGTCCGTCGGATTTCAAAGGACCCGATTTTGGAGATTTTTTGGTGCTTTCAGGGCCCAATCAGTCCTCGAGTTCTTCCACCCAGATTATAAATGGGCAGGTGACTCGTTCTGAAAACCATTCTTATACCTACATTCTGGAATCCACCAGCGAAGGGACTTTCACCATATCTCCTGCAAGCATTACGGTAAACGGTGATCGCTACGAGTCGAATGCCTTAAGCATACTGGTATCCGGCCAGGCTCCACAGGCCAGCAAACAACCTGCTCCCGTTCCCGGTCAGCAACAGGCCCCAGGCTCATCCGGAGTCAGTGACAGAGATATTTTCCTGAGGGCTTTGGTAAGCAATTCCAGTCCTTATCAGGGACAACCCATTACTTTGACCTATAAGTTATATACCCGGGTGGTAGTTTCACAGTACAGTATTGAAAAGCTGCCTACCTACCAGGGTTTCTGGGCGGAAGATGTCACAGGATCAGGTCAGCCGCCCCAGGTAACCGAAGAAGTTGTTGACGGGGTAAGATACAATGCAGCTATTGTCAGGCAGGTAGTCTTGTTTCCGCAGCGAGTTGGTGAGTTGACCATTGAACCATTGGATATGCAAACCCTCGTTCGGGTATCGGCTCCGAGAATGTCTGGAAGCCTGCTGGATGAATTCTTCGGAGGTTCTCCATTTGGCTCCTTCCAGAATGTGGATAAGCCGTTGCGCTCCCATCAGGTAAGGGTGAATGTTAAAACCCTGCCGGCACAAAACCGTCCACCCTCATTTACTGGCATGGTAGGCTCCTTTGAAATGAAGACCGAGCTTTCGCCTCTTCAGGCGAATGTTAACGAACCTGTCACCCTTTCCATCTCCATTTCAGGGAATGGCAATCTCAGGATGCTGGAACAGCCTGATGTCCAGTTTCCGGTTAATTTGGAGGCTTTTGATCCCAATATTACTGACAATATCCGCGTATCAGCATCCGGGGTTTCAGGGAGCAGGAGTTTCGAATACCTGCTAATCCCACGGACAGGTGGAACGTTTGAAATTCCGGCCATCCAGTTCAGCTATTTCGATCCGGTCGGTGGTCGGTATGTGACCCGGACAGGCGAACCCTTTTCCGTTGAAATTTCAGGATCGGCGCAGGCTATGGGTGAAGGCCCGGGCGGCGTCAATCAGGAAGAAGTCAGCTACCTGACCTCAGACATACGGTTTATTCAAAACAAGGTGTTTCGTCTTAAACCGATTGGTTCCATGTTTTTCCGCAGCAATTTATTTTATGCCCTTCTTTTGGGGACGATCGTCTTGTTTGGCTTGTTCCTCTTCGTGTGGCGCAGGCACATTCGCATCCATGGCGATACAGCTCTGATGCGCAACCGCAAAGCCCGGAAAATGGCTGCTAAGAGGCTGAAGAAGGCAGGTGCCTTTCTTGAAAAAGGAAAAAGCAATGAATTTTATGATGAGATTTTCAGGGCCTTGTGGGGATATCTTTCTGACAAGTTTAATATCCCGGTTTCTGAACTGAATAAAGAAGAGGTATCCTTGGTCTTTAAGCAAAAAGAAGTTTCACAAGAAATGGCTCAAAAGTTCCTGGAGGCCCTCAATGAATGCGAATTTGCACGCTTCGCTCCGGGTGCCCCTGAGGTGCGCATGGAAGAGATCTATCAAAGGGCAATGGACACCCTTGTAACCCTGGAAAAGGAATTGAAAAACAAAAAATCTTAAGTTATGGGCAAGCAGGTGATTATCCTTTTCTTTGCCATTTTCTTTTTTGGGATACCAGTTCGTGGGATTGAACCCAATGAACTGATTGAGCAAGCTAATCAAGCTTATGTAAATGGTGAATATTCCTATTCCATTGAACTTTACGAGTCGGTAATTAAACAAAAACTAGAAGCGCCTGAGTTGTACTATAACCTTGGCAACGCCTATTTCAAAGAGAACAAATTTGGCCCGGCCATCCTTAATTATGAGCGTGCCCTCAGGCTAAAACCCTCAGATGAAAACATCAGGTTTAACCTTGAAATTGCCCGATCACGCATTGTTGACCAGATCAATCCTGTCCCCCTGATTTTCTATGAAAATTGGTGGAAAAGTTTCTATTCGTTGTTCAGCCCCAACACCTGGGCTGTATTGTTGATCCTTTTGCTGGTGGTCTCCCTGGTTCTTTTGGGTATTTTTTTCTTCTCGTGGATTCGTGGGATCAAAAAAACCACCTTCTCTCTGGCCGTCCTGTTTTTGCTCCTGACATTTGTATGCATGGGTGCTGCCAGGGCGCAGTACTATCATTTATTCCAGAAACAGGAGGCTATCGTAATGACTCCGAGGGTTACAGCCAAAAGTTCCCCTGATGAAACCAGTCCTGACCTGTTTGTGATTCACGAAGGGAGTAAAGCCCGCATCACAAATGAGCTAGGCGAATGGTATGAGATAAGGCTGGTCAACGGGAATGTGGGTTGGCTTAAAAGATCGGCGGTAGAAATCATTTAAGCAAAAAGCCTGCACTTGAAAATTCTCAAGGCAGGCTTTTTCAGTGGAATCAGGGAGCAAACCCCAATGGGGTTTATCAAATGGAAGCAATAACCCTTTACCGTCCGCTTCCTCCACCTTCTCTTCCCCGGCGTCTGGCCTCCTGGAAGAGCATTTTGTTAAAATCATGCTCGGCTTCATAAAGCAGGGCAATCTTTTTTATCGGAAGGATTTCTTTAAGTCTCTGGTGATACTCTCTTTTAATGGTCGAAGATTCTTCGAAGTAAATGATCTGGTCTTCAGCAAACCTTGCAGCCTCATCCTGACTCATTTCAGCAACCTCTTTCCCTGACCATTTTTCACGGTGAGCAATCGTAAGATCATCCCTTTTTTTGTTGTATTCATTGTATACAGGCCAAAAATCCTTGGCTTCGCTTGGGGTTAGCGCCATTCGTTCTGTCAGAAAAGCGATACGTCTTGATTTGATAGCCTCCATCCGTGAATCCTGTGCAAGGAGGTTCAGGTTTCCGAACAGGAAAAAGAGAAAAAGAATAACCATTGGAAAATCCCTCTGATTAACCAATTTATTCATTGCCTGTTTTTTCATCCTGCTTAGTTTTTGGGTTGGTAATCAATATCCTGCTGAGAGATTAATTCAATGGGTTCAATTCCGCTGTAATGAGCAGCATCCAGAAGATAATCCAGCATAAAATCTTCATTGTTACCTGCGGCAGTAGGTAATGCCTGTGGATCTTCCAATTCCGGATTTTCAATCAGGTCGTAAAGAAGCGTACGGTCCATCTCCGAAGCCCTTGCAAAATAATCGTCATACATAAAGTCTTCGGAATCGGCCAAGAACCCTTCTTCCTTTCCATTGCGGAGCAACAAAAAACTAACAACTAAAGCGATGAGCAATAAAAAGGATGCAGCCATACTGATTGCAGCGCGTAACCGGATGACCTTGGCTCTCCGGAAAGGTAATGCTTGCTTATCTTGCCCAATCCTTTTACTCAAGGATTGTGAAAACGAATCAAAATAACCATCAGGGACCCGAAAACCGGTTTCCTGGTTTTGGGATGCTAGTGCTGGCAATCCCAACTCATGCAATTCCCGGGTTATTTCATCTTTATCTGGGTTCATTCTTGTGTCCATTACTATTTTTAGATTACAATAATAATCAATGGTTTAATCACGAAGTCAGAAATTTTTCAATTTTTTTTGCGGCGTGATGGTACGAGGCCTTCAGGGCTCCTTCCGAGGTGTCTAAAATCCGCGACATCTCTTCGTATTTCATTTCATCATAATACCGAAGATTGAAAACGACTCTTTGCTTTTCCGGTAGGGTCAGAATGGCTTGTTGAATTTTTTTCTCAATCTCCCTGCCTTCAAAATAGGCATCGGTTTCCAATGAATTGCTGAGTTGCTGTTCAACATCTGTGAGGGGCAATAGAAAACGCTTTTTTTTCTTTTTAAGGAAAGATAGGGCTTCATTGGTTGCGATCCTGTACAACCACGTAAAAAGGCCTGAATCACCCCTGAAATCAGGCAGGGCTTTCCAGGCTTTGATAAAAACCTCCTGTGCAACGTCATTGGCATCCTCGTGGCTGATCACGAGCCGCCGGATGTGCCAGTATACTTGTTCCTGAAATTTTCTGACGATCAGGTCGAACGCATATCGGGGATTTTCCGATTCCTGGAAACGCCGGATTAACTCCTCGTCAGAATAATGCGTCATTTTTTAAAAATGCTTCGACTTAATCGCTAATACTTTATAGGCTGCCTTAACAATACTGGCGCCATTCAGTCCGTATTTTTCCATCAGCTGGGCAGGTGTGCCGCTTTCTCCAAAACGATCATTGACCCCTATCAGTTCAACAGGGGTGGGTTGATTTTCGGCCAATAGGCGGGTTATCGATTCCCCCAACCCCCCATTTACCTGGTGCTCCTCAGCAGTAACTACACAGCCTGTCTTTTGAACTGAATGTAAGATGGTTTTTTTGTCCAATGGTTTAATGGTGTGAACATTTATTATCTCCGCACTGATTCCTTTCTGGTAAAGCATTTTTCCTGCTTTCAGGGCTTCCCAAACCAAATGCCCGCATGCAAAGATGCTGATATCAGTTCCCTCATTGAGTATGATGGCTTTCCCGATCTCAAAGGGTTCATCTGCACCGGTAAAATTTGGAACGGAAGGTCTCCCGAAGCGCAGGTAAACAGGTCCTTGATGGTCGGCAATGGCTATTGTGGCTGCCTTCGTTTGGTTGTAATCGCAGGGAACCACCACCGTCATATTGGGCAGCATCTTCATCATGCCAATGTCCTCAAGAATCTGATGGGTTGCGCCATCTTCTCCTAGTGTCAAGCCTGCATGGGAAGCACAAATCTTTACATTCTTTTTTGAATAGGCGATACTCTGGCGAATCTGATCATATACCCTGCCCGTGCTAAAATTCGCAAAAGTACCGGTATAAGGGATCTTGCCCCCAATCGTCAGGCCAGCAGCAATCCCCATCATATTGGCTTCTGCAATTCCCACCTGAAAAAAACGTTCAGGAAAAGTCTTTTGAAAATCATTCATCTTCAGTGAGCCAGTCAAGTCAGCACACAAGGCAACCACGTTGGGATTCCGAAGGCCCACCTCAAGCAAACCTGCTCCAAAACCTGATCTCGTATCTTTCTTTTCAGCGTAAGTGTATTCCTTCATCATGAGCACTTTTTTGGTTTCTTAATGTTTGATCAGTTGATATCCACGCGCACCGTTTGCCCGGATTCAATAACGAATTTCCTTTCGGTTGAAAAGGCCGTGTTGCTTGAGACCCTTGATCGGTATACCAGCCTGTAACTGCCTGGTTGCAGGTAAATGGTCTCATTTGAAATATTTTCGCGTAGGGAATAAATTTGGGTTAGCCCTCCCCCAGTTTCCTGAAGAATATTCGCATAACCCGGGGCGCGAAGTCTGATCACTGCAATGCCCGGCTGGGGAATTTCAACCTGGGTGGTGTAGTTTTGTTTTATTTCAACATCCTTCACATATACCCTAGGCAGGGAAAGCACTTCAATATCATATTTTCCAACAAGGTATTTTTCAGTATTTCCCAATTGTTGCAATTTCAGGGTTTCGCTATTCCCTGCTTTCCTCACGATGGCTTGGTAGTTCATGGAAACCTGTCCGCTGGTGCGGATGTTCATCAACCCCTGCGGTGCATCCACCGCAATGATGTTGTGCCGCCCTGATTGAATCCGGATATTTTTTAATTCAACCTGGGGAGTGGTATGGACCACCATTCGGTAATCCATTGAAGGGATCAGGAAAAAAATGGTATCGGGCAACCCTCTGTAATTCAAAGTATGAATGATACTTTCCAGCGGCCTTCCCGTTTCCTGGTCAAAGAAAGAAACGGCGATGTTGGTTTCAGTAGGTTTACCTTCATTGTCAATCAGGTTGATTTGCGAACTGGTCCTTCCCAGGACCTGCGAAATGATAACATTCATGCTGGCTTTGAAGCCAGATTCAGTAGAAGCATCAAAATAATGCCCTACACAATCGAAGGCTTCCCTGAAATCTCTTCCAATGCCAATGACATAGGGTTTAAGGAAAATGCCTTTTTGCTGAAGTTCACGCGAAACGACACATGGGTCACCCCCACATTCTTCCAGTCCATCGGTGATCAATATAATGATATTCCTGCAATTACTGCAAGGAGGGAAATCGTCTGCCGCACTCGCCAGTGAATTGGCTATCGGGGTGCTTCCCTTGGGTTGAATGCTTCGCAACTTAAGCCTTATTTTGCTGATTCCGTCAGGGCCAAAGGGCACCTCCAGGCGGGTATCATTACAGTCTTGAGGAGGGTAGCGTTTCTGATGCCCAAAAACCCGCAGGGCCACCTCCAGGTTATCAACGGTTTCCAGACTATCAAGCAAATTAGTGATCACGTTGCGGGCGATATTCATCCGCGTATCGCTTTGCCATCGGGCAAGCATACTGTGAGAAGCATCATAGAGGATCAGGATCCGGGTCAAGGGAGGTGAGGCATATTGCGCATGACTCTGGCCAGCAAAAAGACCAGAAATACCAAAAAACAGGACCCATATGATCAAATGCTTCCTCAAATGCTTGATTGTAAAAAAAAATTTAAAATCCTATACTCAATAATCCCCGAAGGTTTCTTCCAATTGCGCAAGGGCTTTGACCAGTTGTTCATCGTTGGGAGGACTGCCGTGCCATTTATGCGAGCCTTCCATGAAATCAACCCCTTTGCCCATAACAGTCTTCATAAGGACAATAACTGGTTTTCCTTTGCCACAATGTTTCCTGGCTTCTTCCATGGTTTCGAGGACTTTTTCAACAATATTGCCGTCCATTTCCAGGACATGCCAACCAAAGGCTTCCCACTTTGCCTTCAGGTTACCAAGCGGCATAACATCATCAACAGGACCATCAATTTGCTGCCCGTTATAATCTACAACGGCAATTATGTTATCAATATTTCTTCCTGCAGCAAACATTGCTGCTTCCCAAACCTGTCCCTCCTGCATTTCTCCGTCACCCAGCAGACAGTAAATGAGGTGCTGGTCCCCATTCAGTTTTTTAGAAAGGGCAGCCCCATTGGCAACACTCAGCCCCTGCCCAAGCGATCCACTGGCGACCCTGATTCCCGGGAGACCTTCATCAGTGGCCGGATGGCCCTGTAAGCGGCTGTTGATTTTCCTGAATGTGCTAAGTTCACTAAGATCAAAATATCCGCTGCGGGCAAGCACGCTGTACCATCCAGCCGATAAATGACCGTTCGACAAAAAGAAAAGATCTTCATGCTCCCCGTCAGGATGAAAATTTGGCGAATGCCGCAGGATAGAGAAATACATGGCTGATAAAAATTCCGCACATCCCAGCGGGGCTCCGGGATGTCCTGACTGCACGGCATGAACCATGCGCAGTACGTCTCTCCTGACTTGGGTTGCTATGGCTTTAAGCTTTTCGATTTCGGTCATATCTTTTTCTTTTTGATTGGACAAAGTTACAAAAATGAACATAGGTCAAAGCTGTGTTTCCCTGATCGCGGCCAAAAAATGATTTGCTGTGGACTTCGTAAAAAAAATTTTTTTCAGTCCGGATTTTTCAATAATTTTACCCGTCATCCATTACATACTTCTATATACCTGAGTGCATTATCTGGAAAAACCCGCAAAGGTCCATTTCTCTATGAAAAAATTCAGCGCCCTTGTTTTAATAGCTTCCCTCATTTTGCTTGTCACTTTATGGGCAACCCGGAAGTTTTCTTTTGAATTTTCATTCTTTAATGATTTGAACTTGCTTCACTGGTTGAGCTCATTAGTCAAAACAATAATAGTTCTTCTGGCCTATATTGCAGGCTTTTTTGCAATGTTAGTGATCACATTTGCTGATATTGTCTCTTCAATGATCTGGAAGGTTGAATTCCCGCTGATGCATCTCGTATATGACAAATTTTTCTTGGAATTCTCCAAGGGCTGGTACTGGGATCAGTTTCATGGGGGCTACCTTTTCACATCAGGGGTTTTGATTTTGTTGATCACCCTGATTATTCTTTCCATCCCCGACACGAAACGCCGGGCACGTTATATCTATAATCCTGCCCAATTTGCATCCCGCAACTAATCCGCTTTCAACTTGCGGTATTTTATTCTTTTTGGGCTTGTGTCTCCAAGTCTTTTCTTTTTGTTTTCTTCATATTCTGAATAACTGCCTTCAAAATAGATTACTTGAGAGTCGCCTTCAAAGGCCAGGATATGGGTTGCAACACGGTCAAGGAACCAGCGATCATGCGTAATGATTACAGCACACCCTGCATAGTTTTCCAGGCCTTCCTCGAGGGCCCTTAAGGTATTGACATCGATGTCGTTGGTAGGCTCATCCAGCAGGAGTACGTTAGCCTCGGACTTCAAAGTCATCGCCAGGTGCAGGCGGTTACGTTCACCTCCTGATAGAACCCCGCATTTCTTTCCCTGGTCTGCTCCACTGAAGTTGAACCGGGCCACATATGCCCTGCTGTTCATTGCACGCCCCGAAAGGTTGATTATTTCATGGCCTCCGGAAATGACTTCCCAGACATTTTTTTCGGGATCTATTTCTGCATGCGACTGGTCGACATAACCAATTTTAACAGTTTCCCCAACACTAAAGGTTCCTTTGTCGGCCGCCACCTGTCCCATGATCATCCTGAACAACGTGGTTTTTCCTGCCCCATTGGGGCCAATTATTCCAACGATGCCAGCTGGAGGAAGGGAAAATTCCAGGTTCTCAAAAAGCAGTTTATCGCCAAAGGCCTTGTTTACCCCGTGGGCTTCAATGACCTTGTTTCCGAGCCTGGGCCCATTGGGGATGAAGATTTCCAGCCTCTCTTCCTTTAGTTTAACGTCTTCATTGAGCATCTTGTCATAAGCCCCAAGCCTGGCCTTAGCCTTGGCATGGCGGCCTTTGGGACTCATCCGAACCCATTCCAGCTCCCGTTCCAGGGTTTTGCGGCGTTTGCTCTCAGACTTTTCTTCCATCTCAAGCCGCCTGGCTTTTTGTTCAAGCCAGGAGCTGTAATTTCCTTTCCACGGAATTCCCTCACCGCGGTCAAGTTCAAGGATCCACCCTGCCACATTATCCAGAAAATAGCGGTCATGCGTTATGGCGATTACGGTGCCTTTATATTGCTTAAGGTGGATTTCCAGCCATTCCACACTTTCTGCATCCAGATGGTTAGTAGGTTCGTCCAGCAGCAGGATGTCCGGTTCTTTCAGCAGCAGCCTGCATAAGGCCACACGGCGTTTTTCTCCCCCGCTCAAATGCTTGACAGGGTTATCGGGTTCAGGGCAGCGAAGGGCATCCATGGCCCGCTCAAGCCGGCTGTCAAGATCCCAGCCATTATGTTGTTCAATGAGGTCCGATAAAAAGCCCTGCCGTTCAATGAGCTCGTTCATTTCTTCATCGGTCATGGGCTCGGCAAACTTCAGATTCACCTCATCATATTCCTTCAGGACACTGACCAAATCCGCTACTCCTTCCTCAACAATTTCTTTTACCGTTTTCGCAGGATCCAGTTCGGGTTCCTGTGGAAGGTATCCAACCGAATACCCTGCCGAAAAGACTACTTCACCCTGGAAGGACTTTTCCTCGCCGGCAATGATGCGCATGAGGGTTGATTTCCCCGATCCGTTCAAACCTATGATGCCAATCTTTGCCCCGTAAAAGAAGGAAAGGTAAATGTCCTTCAGGACTTGTTTGTTGTTTTGGGGAAATAACTTACTGACCCCAACCATTGAAAAAATAATCTTCTTGTCGTCGCTCATGTCGTTTTATGAAATTATGATTTAATGCAAATTTCTATAAAAAACCGCTTCCTCCCAGGAAAAGATAAAACAAATCGATTGGAGCGAGCTGGTTCCCAAATTAAAGTGGGCAACCAAGGCGTAATGAAAATTAGGTGGTATCTTTACCAAAAAAATTTTGCGCTCTGAAATCCATAAAACAGCAATAAAATTGCATTCTTATGAAGCCCAATGAAATTAAGAAATTCCTTTTGGGAGTGGAGTTGTTCAGCGATCTGGAGGAAGCGGAACTGGATCATTTTACCAGTGAAATTGAATTCAGGCAGTATAAGAGTGGAGAACTCTTGTTCTCAGAAAATGCGCCCGGACAAAAATTCCTTTATCTGATTTATTACGGGGAAGTCGAATTGTTTAAGCAAACCCCATACGGGGAAGAAAAACGGCTATCCTTTTTTGGAAAATCTGACTTTTTGGGTGAAGGTACCATGATTTCCGACGCCCCCCACAGCACCAATGCCCGGGCCCTGAAAGACACCCAGGTCTTGTGTCTTAGCGGTCAACGCTTCAAGGCCATGTTTGAGACTCACCCCCAGGTGGCCCTTAAGGTGTTTTTGCGTATTGCAAGGATCATCTCCAGACGCATGCGGCAGAGTAATATGCGACTGGTTAATGTGGCTGCCCAGTATGAATCGGGGCGTACCCGCAACGAGCACGACCTTTTGGGCGACCGCGAAGTACCACACGAGGTTTATTATGGCATTCAAACCATGCGTGCCATTGAAAACTTTAACATTAGCGGGGTGACCCTAAGTTTCTTTCCCCTGCTCATTGAAGCGCTGGCCATGGTAAAAATGGCTGCCGCACGCGCTAACCATGACCTTGGACTTCTTCCAACCAATATTACCAATGCCATTGTAAGGGCTTGCCATGAGATTATCAATGGCAAATTTCATCAGCATTTTGTGGTCGATATGATCCAGGGTGGTGCCGGAACCTCAACCAATATGAATGCCAATGAGGTCATAGCTAACCGTGCACTGGAGATCATGGGACATGAAAAGGGTGACTACCAATACTGCCACCCGAATAACCACGTAAACCTTTCTCAGTCGACCAATGACGCTTATCCCACGGCCATAAAGATCGCCCTAATCAACAGTAACAAGAAACTGGTTGAAGTGCTTGAAAGGCTCATAGAGGGATTCCTGCATAAGGAGAAGGAATTTGAACATATCATAAAAATGGGCCGCACACAGCTTCAGGATGCAGTGCCCATGACCCTTGGACAAACCTTTGGGGCCTATGCTACCACCCTTGAGGAAGAAATCAGCAGGCTAAACGAGAATGCCAGCCTCTTCCTGGAAGTGAATATGGGTGGTACGGCCATCGGAACGGGAATCAATGCTGAACCCGAATACAGCGAAAAGGTTATCAAACACCTTGCCCATATCACCGGGATGAAGGTTAAACTGGCGGCAAATCTGGTGGAAGCTACCCAGGATACCGGGGCTTTTGTGATGTATTCTTCTGCCGTTAAGCGACTTGCTGTGAAATTGTCAAAAATCTCCAACGACCTCAGGTTGCTTTCCTCAGGACCTAGGGCAGGGCTGAACGAGATCAACCTTCCTCCCATGCAGCCCGGTTCTTCCATAATGCCGGGAAAGGTTAACCCGGTTATCCCGGAAGTGGTTAACCAAATCGCCTTCAAAGTCATTGGAAATGACCTGACCATTACCCTGGCAGCCGAAGCAGGGCAGCTTGAACTTAACGTGATGGAACCCATTATCGTCCAAAGTTTATTTCAGAGCATTGAAATGCTTAAAAATGGTATGACCACCTTCCTGCACCGCTGCGTGAAAGGCATTACCGCTAATGAGGAACACTGCCGCAATACAGTGATGAATAGCATTGGCCTTGTAACTGCACTCAATCCTGTGCTTGGGTATGAGACCTGTACCAAGGTGGCTAAGGAAGCCCTGGAGAAAAACAAAGGGGTATATGATCTTGTGCTCGAAAAACAGCTCCTGACCAAAGAGGAACTGGATGAGCTCCTTCTGCCCGAAAATATGATCAAACCCCAAAAGTTCAGAAAAACGGACAGATAAAACCGTCGTCATTATTACGGATAAAAGCCTGTGATTTCATGAGGTCTTCCGCTACCCTGCCCCCCTTTTGGTTCAATGGATGGAAACATCATCTGGGTTTTCTGTGTAATGAGGTTTCAGGGCTAAAAAGCACTGATCAGGAGGGCTTTAGACAATTTTGCTTAAAGTTAAACATAATGGGTGCTTCGGTATCAGACTTTTACCATGGCGCGATGGATACTGGGGAAATCGCATCCGAAATTACCGGGAAGTTGATGGCTTTGAATCTATTCGAAAAAGCCAGATTTTTTCAGTGGATTGATCATTTGGAAATCCAGTTCAGGGAACTGACTGTTTCAGATGGATCCAGATGGACTTTACTTAAAGGGAAAGATAAGGTCTTTTATTTGCACATTCATCCCTCAAGGCATTCCCTGCACACCCTCCGGATCAAAACCAGTATCCTAAAAAGCGCTGTGGCTTTGGTAGCTTATGAGCACTTTTTCCGGGTAATGGTTTCCTCACCAGATACAGTGAATTTCCTCCGCATGGAATATCTTGGGTTTTCACCTGTAAAGGAGGATCAAATGAAGGGCATTTGGGGGCTTGCCCAAATGCTACGCGACCGTTGCAAAAAAACCTAACGGTTCAGGTAAAGAAATAGCAGTAAAACGGGAATGATTACCCCGGCAGCTGTGATCCAGGCGCCTCTCCGGGTGATTCCGTTCTTTCCCTTCAGAATAAACAATCCCGTAATGGCCAGGATCATTAATCCAGCAGCATATAAATCGGAGAACCAGGTCCACAGTTTCTTAGGGGTGTTGTAATGCAGAAAGTTGACTTCATGAAGGATGGGTCGGCGTTTTATCTTTTCAAAGCTTGCTTCACCACTTTCGAGATTAACCGTAAGGCTTCCGCCTTCAATGAAAATACGAAGGTTGTTTTCGGTTTTTACCTGTGTGCGGTATTGACCCTCCTCTCCGATCTGTTCAAGGTAAAACAGGGAGAGCTCCTCGCCTTCTGTGCCTTTCCGGGGCTGTTCCAACTGATACTTTTCCTGGGTAATGTTATAATTCGGGTTCCACTCATGACGGTGGTTGAGTGCAATCCCGGAAAGCCCGTAAATAATGGACATCCCGAAGAAGAAATAACCCAGATCACGATGTACTGCCCGGTTCAACTTTCGGATATTCATATCGCAATAATTTTCAAACACATCTTTTGTTGATCATTTAAAAAAAAACCGGCATTTGCCGGTTTTTTTTCTTGACCAGGGCAATTATTTCAGTTCAAAGCCGGTCATTTCAATATAAGCCACAATGTTCGGATCAATTCCAAGTTCCTTCATTTTGGCAATGGCCTCTTCGGTAGTTTCACACTCGTGGCCTTCTTCTCCTTCGTGGGCGTTTTCAAGTTCCGCCTCCAAGGCGTCCATATTGCTGACTGAAGTCTTCAGAATCCCGGTAACAGCAAGTTCCTTGCCTTCCAGTTCAGGATTGAACTGGCTTGCAAATTCACCAAGCATCACTTCAATACTCAAGCCCTCGCCACCAATTTCGGCAAGACGAAGTTTGTCACCACTGTGGCGGCACATGTGGTTAATCACTCCTTCAATGGATACTTCCTGGTTTTCAAAATCCATGGGGGTCGTAACCAGTTCAGCAATACCAATGGTCGCAACTTCTGCTTCCTCTTGCTTGGCTCCCTGTTGACCGCAGCTTGCAAAAAATAGCCCGGCAAAAAGCAACAATGCAAATCGTTTCATAAGTTTCTTGGGGTTTAGTGGTTTTAAATAATTCGTGGCAAATATAATTAATAATTACAGAACCCTTGTTGGCATAATAATATTATTTTTTTATAAGGGATTTTACTAATAAATTTTTATTTCCAAAAAATATCGTTTCCTCTACTCCGTTCTTATTTCAGGTTTATCCAGAGTGAATTTTAAAAAATGCATATTATTAGAAAAGCAAGTGCTGCCGGCAGGTTTTATCCAAGGGAAGAAAAGCCCTTGAAAGAACTCATTCATGATTTATTGGGGCAGGAAAAATCTTCAATAATACCTTTTCAAAATAAAGAGATTCTGGGTGGGGTTGTGCCCCATGCAGGCTATGGTTATTCCGGCCGAAATGCGCTACACTTTTTTTATGGGCTATCCCTTGCTGCCTTGAAATTTGACACTGCCATAATCCTTTCTCCTAATCACTCTGGCTGGGGCCCAGGACTGGCCCTTGATAGTCACCATGCCTGGGAAACACCCCTGGGAGTCGTTGATCTCGATCGCGACTTTTACCCTTTGTTGCAAATTCAGCAATTCTCCGATGCCCACCGCGACGAGCATTCCGCCGAAGTGATGGTACCTTTGTTGCAATTTTTCTTTAAGAATGATTTCCGCATCCTGCCTGTAAGTATGTGGGACCAGTCGCCACAAACTGCCCAATCTCTTGCACTCCAACTGGTGGCTGCCAACAAAAAGTTAGGAAAGAAAATCCTGGTGATCGCTTCAAGTGATTTTTCCCATTATGTCAGCCCTCTTCAGGGCAGGGCGCTCGATGACCTCGCCTTAGAACGTATGACCAGCCTTGATATCAATGGAATGGCGCGGGTAATTCACCAGAACAACATTTCCATTTGCGGGTATGGCCCCATTATGACCCTGATGGCTATGGGTAAGTTGTTGTTTGAAACCCCACAGATGACGGTCCTTAACAGAAGCCACTCTGGCCAGGCAGTCGCCTCAAATGAGGTCGTCCATTATGCCTCCTCGGTCTTGTTCAACAAAGCCTCCTAAAACGACCTCATTCCCTTTCGGAAAATTTCTTAATTTTACGACAGAATCTCCCGAATGGGTATATAGGTTAATATAAATGGTCATGGCACAGAAACCCGAAACCAAACTGATCGAAAAGATCCTGGCTGATTATGAACAAACCATTGCAAGGCTTGTACTTTTCAGCCTTACCGAAAGACCATTCCCTCTGGGCATGAAAAAAACCATCGATGTGCTGAAAGGCAACAAATCCTCTTTTGCCATAAATCACGAACTGAATAAGCTCCATACTTTTTCAGCGCTTCCAGGTTTTACCCGTGACCAGCTTTCCGATATTTTGGACATTCTGATTCATATTGGCTTGATCCGTGTCGAAAAACTTGAGGTGACAGAGGATGTATTTCCTATCCTTTCCATTACCCCGAAAGGAACAGATTACCTTTACGGAAAACTGGACACTGAATTTGTCCTGCTTGACGCTATCATGGACAAAGACGTGCCCGAGATATCCGAAGAAGACCAGGACCTTTTTTATAAGCTGAAACTTGCCCGCCGCCAGCTTGCCGAAGAAAATGATATTCCCGCGTTTATGGTTTGTCAAGATGCTGTGCTCCGCAGCATGTGTATCAATAAACCAATGGAGAACGAAGACCTTGAAAAGATTAAGGGTGTGGGTGAAAAGTTTATGGAAAACTACAGCAAGCAATTTCTTTATGTCATTCGCCAATACGTTACCCGCGAAAAGAATACCTGATTGATCTTATTTCGATTACCTTTGCGCAAAATTTCAAAACATGGAATTTCGCATCGGTGAATTGGCAGCATTATTTACGGCCGTATGCTGGACCGTTACTTCTCTTTCCTTTGAGTCTGCCGGACGTAAAGTTGGAAGTATTGCCGTTAATATCATCCGTTTGTTTATGGCCCTTGCCCTGCTTAGCCTGTTCAGCTATGTGCGCAGGGGGATGTTTTTCCCAATGGATGCCACTGCTTATAACTGGTTCTGGCTGGCTCTTTCAGGCATTGCCGGCTTTGTTGTTGGCGACCTCTTTCTATTCAAAGCCTTTACGGTCATCGGTTCCAGGCTTTCGATGCTGATTATGACCCTGGTCCCCCCCATCACAGCACTTATTGGCTGGGTTCTTTTGGGTGAAGTCCTTTCATGGCTGAGTATCCTGGGAATGTCCCTTACCATGTCAGGCATTGCCCTGGTGATCTTTAACCGCCGCAGGAAAAATACCGAACAAATCAACCGGATCCCGATTAAGGGATTGCTGTATGCAATTGGTGGGGCCTTTGGGCAGGCTACAGGACTGGTGCTCAGCAAATTCGGGATGGAAGACTATGATGCTTTTTCTGCTACGCAGATCAGGGTCATTGCAGGGATCATTGGGTTTTCAGTCATTGTCACCTTGTTCAGACGATGGACATCTGTGGGATATGCGGTCAAACATTCCAAAGCTATGTTGTTGATGCTGTTAGGTGCCACATTCGGTCCTTTCCTTGGCGTCTCTTCCTCCCTGATCGCCGTGCAAAATACCGAAACTGGCATTGCCTCAACCATTATGTCAATTACCCCTATCCTGATTATTCCTCCTACGGTGGTTTTCTTTAAGCAAAAAGTTACCTGGAAAGAGCTTGCAGGGGCCGTTATCAGCGTTTGCGGGGTTGCTCTTTTCTTTATCTAAACCTCCACTTTCCAATCAAAAACAATATGCCTCAAACCCTTTCGTTTGAAAATTGTTGATACTCTGTAAGCATATTTGCGGCGGTTTCCCTGGAGATTCTCCTTTCGTTGCACGATCTGAAAGAAAAAAATATAGTGACCTTGAAAAAACGATCTTCACGATCAGCCAAAAAAAGTAAGCCTAAGGCAAAGAAAATTGCGCTCATTATTCTGGCCGGTGGTGCTGGTTTCGCCTTGCTTGTCTTTCTCATCTTGCAGGGACTGATTCGCCTTGGCTTCTTTGGAGAGGTTCCCAACACACGCGACCTTAAAAGCCTGGAAAATAACAATTCCTCCGAGATTTATGCTGAGAGAGGGCAGTTGCTGGGAAAATACTTCATTTACGACCGTACAGCCATTTCTTTGGCGGATCTCTCTCCATTTGTGGTCCCTGCCCTGATCTCCACCGAAGATGTTCGCTTTTACGAGCACGGCGGCACCGACTACAGGAGTATGGGCCGGGTGTTGGTGAAAAATATCCTGATGGGGCAGCGCAGTGCAGGCGGAGGCAGTACCCTTACAAGACAACTGGCAAAAAACCTTTATCCGCGCGAACGAAGAGGCATTCTCTGGCTGGTAGGCGAGAAATTCCGCGAAGGCATTATTGCCAGGCGGCTTGAAAAGGTGTATACCAAGGATGAGATCTTGAATCTCTATCTCAATACCGTTCCTTTTGGCGAAAATGTCTTTGGGATCTCAGCCGGGGCTCAGCGTTTTTTTTCAAAACATCCCCACGACCTGCTTGCCCAGGAGGCCGCCACCCTGATAGGAATGCTCAAGGCGACCTCCACCTATAACCCCCGCACAAACCCCGAGGCATCGCTCGAACGCCGTAATGTAGTCTTGTCGCAAATGGAAAAGTACGGGCATTTAAGCCAGGACCGGGCCGATTCGATAAAAGCCCTGCCTCTGACCATCGAATACAGCCCGTTTTCCCACATTCACGGTCCCGCTCCTTATTTCAGGGAAATGATCAGGCTCGAATTGCAGGATTGGATTGAAAAATACAACAAGCAACAAGGAACGGATTATAACCTTTATACCGATGGCCTGAAGATATACACGACCCTCGATTTTAACCTGCAGCGACTGGCCGAACGTTCGTTTTCCCGTCAGATGAAATCGCTTCAGCAGGCCACCGATGCCCACTATCGTAATGCATCGTCCTCCAGGGTCAGGGCATTACTGAACCAGGAAATGAAACGTTCGTCCCGCTATGCCGCCCTGCAGAAAACGGGTTTGAATGAACCCGACATTATTGAAGCTTTCAGCGAGCCTGTCAACACCCTGGTCTTCGACTGGGATGGCGGCAAGACCGTTTCAATTAGTCCTATGGACTCCATTTTTGCTTCCCAGAAGGTTGTACACGGTGGTTTGGTATCCATCGATCCTTTTACGGGCAATATTAAGGCCTGGATCGGGGGCAATAACATTCGCTTCTTCCAGTACGACCAGGTGGCCTCTGTCCGGCAGGCAGGATCTGCTTTCAAGCCTTTTGTTTATGCCGCCGCCCTCGAAAATGGTACCGATCCCTGTGAAATGGTATCGAATGAAGCACCCATTTTTGAAGAATACGAGAACTGGAGCCCTCAGAACCATGACGGCATTTATGATGGCTTTTACAGCATGGAGGGCGCGCTGACCTATTCGGTGAATACTGTTTCGGCAAAATACATTGTTGATGCGGGTTTCAGCGGGGTCATTGACCTGGCCCGCGCCGCTGGCATACAGGGCAGGCTTCCGGCCGTGCCTTCACTGGCCCTGGGCACCGCTGAAGTGTCGCTGCTCGACCTTACCAAAGCTTACAGCATCTTTGCTAATAAGGGCATTCCCGTTGAGCCTCGTTATATTCTTCGCATTGAGGACGCTGCAGGAAAAACCCTGTTCAAAGCACCTTCACCCCCAGCTAAAGACCCTGTACTGAGCCAGGAAACTTCCCTGATAATGACCCAGATGATGAAAAGCGTTGTGAACGTGGGGACGGCAGCTTCTCTCAGAACCCGCATCGGTTTTGATTATGAGCTTGCAGGCAAAACTGGAACAACCCAAAACAACAGCGACAGCTGGTTTGTGGGATATACCCCAAAGCTGGTTACCGGGGTGTGGGTAGGCCTTGAAAATCCTTCGTTTAACCAGGTTTACCCCCTGCCGTTTGGCTCTTCACGATCGGCGGTGCCCATATGGGGCGATTATCACGGAAGTATGCTCCAGAACAGCCGCACCCGTCCCTTTATGGAAGGACAATTTGAACCCCTCCCGGAGGACCTTGCAGAGCTGCTAAACTGCCCGATGTACCTTGACTCCCTGCCACAGCCAAATATTCTGGAAATGATATTTGGTAAACCCGAAGATTTTCCACGCGAAAGACCTGATAGAAAACGCGATACCCGCCGAAAAGGATTACTCGAGCGAATCCTGGAAGACCTCTTCCCCGAGAAAAAATAAAAAATCACCAGCTTAATAAGGGTTGGGCAGCAATCCCCTGGAAAGATTCCTTTTTTCAGGGGATTGCTTTTGTTTTTGCTTTTTTTTTTCTTTGAAAAAACCAACGATCAATTGCTGGATGATTTGACCTCTAATCCTCAAATTCTCACATCCCTGCATTATCCCAATTTTTTTCGGGCTCTTACCCTGCTTCGACCTACCAAAGTCCTGCCATGGTCGTGTGTACTCGAACCAGACACGACCATGGTACGACCATGGTATGAAGCAGGCAGGAAATTGTCTAATGAATAAATAATTTTTTAAGATAAATTAAATATTTACTTAATAAGTTGATTTATAGTTTAGTACAGACATCTTCCGCCTAAAAAGTGTTTCTTATTCTGAAAGGACAAGTGAACTTTTTCGTATAAAAAGGCTTCCTGGTTGAGCTGTGATTTTCTGGTTTTTCAGCCTCATACACGTTCTATTATAGTTTTTCTATATTTTGGTGTAAAAGAAAATCTTGTTTTCAGGCAATTAGAGATTTTTCTCTATGCTGATTGAAGCTTGAATTATGCCGGGAATAATTCGCTGACCTTTATTTTTTTTCAGTGGTTTTTATACTTTTGAGGGGAAGTTTTTTGAAAAGCAAATAAGCTTGTCAATCGATGGTAGAAAATATTTATGATAAACTCAGCAATCCCATTGCGCTGGTTGTCTTTTTACTGACGTTATTGTTTCCTGTGCTGGTAGGTCTGCTTGCCCTTCTGAGGACCCGCAGCCAGTCTGACTTTTTTATCGGAGGCCGATCAATGAATGCCTTTGTTGTGGGCTTGTCCGCGGTTTCTTCGGGGCGCTCGTCCTGGCTGGTGCTTGGGGTAAGCGGCATGGCTTATGTCTCGGGGGTTAGTGCCATATGGGCCATTGTTGGGTACACCCTGGTGGAAGCCTGGCAATTCATTTACCTGGGCAGAAAACTGCGCAAAGAGACCCAGACCATGGAATCCATTACCCTCTTAGATTATTTTGAGTCGCGCTTCAATGACCGTTCGGGTTGGCTGCGTATCGCGGGGGTTATTATCATCGGTATTTTCATAACTGCCTATGTGGCCGCACAATTCAATGCAGGCGCCAAATCCCTTTCTACAGCACTCGACTTGCCCATGGTGCTCTCCCTGGCCATATCGGGGCTGCTTATCCTGGTGTATATGGTTCTGGGCGGTTTTGTGGCGGTGGCATACAACGATGTGGTGAGGGCCCTTATCATGCTGGTTGGACTGGTGGTTCTCCCGGTAATAGGCATCATCCAGCTTGGCGGCTTGGCGACCATGAACCAGTTGTTGCATCAACTCAACCCGGCATACCTTGATCCTGTTTCACTGGGAGCCGGAGTCATCATTGGTTTTCTTGCCATTGGTCTGGGGTCGCCGGGGCAGCCGCATATTGTGGTTCGTTATATGTCCATTAAAGACCCCGTGAAGCTTAAATACAGCGCTATTTTTGGCACTTTCTGGAATGTGGTGCTGGGTATCGGAGCCGTATGTATCGGGCTGGCAGGACGGTTGCTTGTACCCGATATCGATGCCCTTCCAGATTCCGACCCCGAGATGATTTACCTGGTGCTATCGTCCAATTATTTTGGCCCGGTGCTTTATGGCTTGCTGGTTGGTGGTGTCTTTGCCGCCATCCTTTCAACGGCCGATTCGCAGCTGCTGGTGGTGGCCTCTACCTTTGCCCGCGACCTCTATGAAAAAGTGATACACCGGAAAAAGGAAATTGACGAAAAAAAGAAACTCCGGGTAGGCCGGCTGGTATTGGTTCTCTCGGGGCTTCTTGCCCTGGTGCTGGCATACAGTGCGCAGGAACTGGTATTCTGGCTGGTGTTGTTTGCCTGGGCCGGCCTGGGGGCTGCCTTCGGCCCCGCCCTGATCTTATCCCTGTTCTGGAAAGGATCCACCAAGCAAGGCATCCTGGCGGGCATGATCACCGGCACGCTCACGACCCTTATCTGGTGGCTGTGGCTCAAGGAGCCCACCGGAATCTATGAACTGATCCCTGCCTTTGCATTGGCGCTGCTGGTGGCTGTGGTAGTGAGCTGGCTTACAAGAGAAAAATGAAGAAGCCATTTATCCCGATAAACTAGTTCAACTTTCCCGGGATTTAAACGCATCAAACTTTCTTATCTTTTATTGTTTAGGGCTGGCTTATTATGCGTACCTGGTTTTGTAAGAATTTTATTTTCAATAATTTAATGTTTCGTGAGACCTCTACCTATGACTCTCAGGGAAAAACCTTTAAAGAAATGAGAACGAGGAAGACAAGCTAAAGGTTTATGTTTAATTTTGTATACCAAAAATAATTTTGCAATCCCCAAACCATTCAATGTATGAAAAGATTTTTGTTTATTGCCTTGATCGTCTTGCTGGCAGCCTGCCAGCCATCAAAGAAAGAGACATACACCTTAACCGGAGAGATTTCCGGTGTGGACAGTGGCTGGGTATACCTGGTCGACCGTGTAAGCGGCCTTTATCAAATGGTTGATTCAGCCGAGGTAACTGAAGGGCGTTTTACCTTTTCGGGGAGCCTGGAATTTCCAACGCTGTATTACCTGGAGATTAACAGGGGCAGCAGCCCGCGGCTTGCTTTCTTCCTGGAAAACACCGAGATGCAACTTCATCTGGATGCTGAAAACCCTTCGGAGTTTATCCTTGCGGGCTCTCCCTCGCACGATATCATTCAGGAATTCAACCTGATGGTTGAAGAGATCGATGCCGGGATGGAAGTTTTACAACAGCAGATCCTTGAGGCAGAAGTGCTGGAAGATGCATCCCTGGCAGAGAGCCTCAGGGCGCAGTATGAAGGGGCGGAAGAGCAGAAAGCAGTTCAGATCCGTCAGTTTGTTGACCAGCACCTGGACAAAACGGCAGGCATTTACCTGGCCACTCGTAACCTTTCTTATGATATGGATGGAGAAGAATTGGACGCCCTTGTCAATAGCTTTGATCCCTTACTGGCTGAATCGCTTTATTACGTGAGCTTGCGCGAGCGTGCCGATAAACTGCTTGCCTTATCGGTTGGCAATCTTGCCCCTGAATTCAGCCTGCCCGACCCGGATGGGAATATGGTGGCATTGTCCGATTTCCGCGGGAAATACCTTTTGGTAAGCTTCTGGGCTTCCTGGTGCCCCTATTGCAGGGCAGAGAACCCCCATCTGGTAAAGGTTTACGAACAATATAAAGATCAGAATTTTGAAATCCTGGGCGTTTCCCTCGACCGTAATAAAGAGCCCTGGCTGAAAGCCATTGACGACGACGGTCTGAGTTGGACCCATGTCAGCGATTTAAAAGGATGGGAGAACGAAGCATCGACCCTTTACGGCGTGGCCAGCATTCCCAGCACCATATTGCTTGATCCTGAAGGGAAAATCATCGGCAGAAACCTGATGGAAGAAGCGCTGGATGAAAAAATGACTGAATTGTTTGGGCCGGAGGTATAATCAATGGCCGGTTGGTTTTTGTTTGAAAATCAAAAGGTTAATTTAGCAGGCATAATCCAGCAAAAAAAGCAGATGTTCATGTCTGGGTAGAAAAATGAATTATTGTCCTGTTGGGCAATTCCCGAAATTATTGTTTAAAAACAAAACAGGGTGCCTCCAAACTTGGGGACACCCTGTTTAAATTTGAGTGATTCAATAAATCTTACCTTCTGCCACGCGCATTGGATCTGCGTTCAAAATCCTGACGAGGACCCCGGGGGCTGCGATCCATCCCCTGACGCGGGCCTTGTTGTGTGCGTGCATCAAATTTTACCCTTTGCTCATCAGTAAGCAGGTTCCGGATTTCCTGGCGGTGTTCTACAGCTTGCTTTGCCATTTCACCACGCAGGGTGGTCATCTGATCAATTACTGCATTTACCGCATTCATGTCAGGGTTCTTTTCCGTCATCAGCGTCTGTTTGCGGGCACGCAGCTCATCCATCTGGTTGCGGAACTTCAATCGCTGTTCCAATTGTGCCGTGCGCAGGGACTGAATTTTAGCTTCCTGTTCAGCCGTTAAATTGTCGATGTTGAGGGCAGCCTGACGGGGCTCAGGGCGTTGCCTGTCAAAATTCCGGCCACGCTGGGCAGATACAGTCGTTGCGCTAAACATTAGAATGGCCAATCCAAGGGTGAAAATCAATTTATTTTTCATAACAGTTCAATTTTGGGGTTATTATTTTTGTTTCATTTATTTGATAACGAAGGTAAAGAAAGGTTTAATTAGGCTGGGTTAAAGAAACCTTAAAGAAACCTTACATAAAGGTTACAGCTTTTGGGAAATCGCCCTGGAAAACAAGGAATACCCTTTTTTAGGGACTGGTCAAGAACAATTTTCCGGAATGGGATGTTTTAAGTTGAAATGATTTTTTACTTTTGTGACTGATTACTTTGAAAACCCAACCATTTACTCTTTAGCAATGAACTTAAAATTTCTTACTCCCAAAGTATTGATAGTGAGCGGCATTATTTTGTTTGCAGCCATTATGCGGTTAGTGCCCCATTACCCGAATTTTACACCGGTTGCAGCCCTTGCGCTCTTTGGTGGTGCCCATCTGGGTAAACGCTGGCTCGCTTTTATGGTTCCGCTAGCTGCCCTGTTTCTGAGCGATCTGTTCCTGGGCTTTCACGGCTTTATGGTGCCTGTTTATTTAAGTTTTGCAATGGTAGTTCTGCTGGGCACACTGATGCATAAGAATATCCGGCTTGTTAACGTTTTCGGCGGCGCTCTTGTAGCAGCTGTCCTTTTCTTTCTGATCACCAATTTCGCAGTGTGGATCGGTAGTCCATTTTACCCTCAGAATTTTGCAGGACTGATGCAGAGTTATATAGCTGCCATTCCATTTTTCCATACCACTGTCCTGGGTGACCTGTTCTACAGTGGGGTGTTCTTTGGCGGGTATTACCTGGTTGAACAATATTATCCTTCACTGAAACAAGCATAATGCTTTCAGTGTTTTCAAAAAACAGAAAAGGCTTCCAAAGGGGGCCTTTCTTTTTTATTGCATTTTTGATGGGGGTAAACGAGCAATCGGGTTGTCCATTCAGCCGAATATGTGTAAATTTGTAAATACCTGAAAAACGCCCGAGCCCATGGCTATCACTTTTTTTAAAACGCCCAGGAACAAGCAGTTTAACTATCGCCCTGTGTATTATGATGCAAAAAAGGAGGAGCGAGAGAAGCGCTTAAAAACTGCCTATGAAGAAGGCGGGGATCACTACGAACAGGCCTTGCGCGATCGCATCCAGATGCGATGGAAAAGAACTTCGGGTACCCGTGACCGTCAAGCTTCAAACCGGCGGCTGGTGATGATCCTGGTGGTCATTTTTGTGCTTGTCTATTACTTTTTTCTCAGGTAGTTTTCCATGCTGAAACCCCCAACGCATGTCTGATGTAATCAAACTCCTCCCCGATTCGGTGGCAAACCAGATTGCGGCAGGTGAGGTCATCCAACGGCCTGCATCCGCCGTCAAGGAATTGCTGGAGAATGCTATTGATTCAGGGGCAACACAAATAAAACTCATCGTAAAAGATGCTGGCCGGACGTTGATCCAGGTTGTGGACAACGGGAAAGGAATGAGCGAGACGGATGCCCGGATGTGCTTTGAGCGGCATTCCACTTCAAAGATCAATCAAGCCAGTGACCTGTTCTCGATCCGTACGATGGGTTTCCGGGGAGAGGCGCTGGCATCGATTGCTGCCATAGCCCGGGTGGAGCTTAAGACCCGCCCGGAAGGTGCTTCTTTAGGCATAGAAGTCATTATTGAAGGCTCCGTCACCGAGTCACAACAGCCCTGTCAAAGCCCTTCAGGAACCAGTATTGCCGTAAAAAACCTGTTTTTTAATACCCCCGCCAGGCGAAACTTCCTGAAATCGGATGCCATTGAAAAGGGCCATATTTTTAATGAGCTGGTCCGGGTTGCCCTTGCATACCCTGAAGTGGCCTTTATGTATTATCAGAACGGTCAGCTTACCCACCAGTTTGAAAAGTCAAACCTGAAGCAACGCATCGTCAACCTGTTTGGAAACAATTATAATCAAAGGCTTGTCCCTGTAGAGGAAAAAACAGAGATCGTTTCCATTAACGGGTTTGTGCTGAAACCTGAATATTCTAAAAAGAAACGCGGCGAGCAATTTTTCTTCGTGAATAACCGCTTCATCCGTTCACCATACCTGAATCACGCCATTGATCAGGCTTTTCAGGAACTGATCCCTGAAGACCTTTTTCCGAGCTTCTTTTTGTTTTTGGAGACAGATCCAGGGCAAATCGACGTGAATGTCCATCCCACAAAGACCGAAATCAAATTTCAGGACGAACGCTACATTTACCAGATTCTGAAGTCTGCGGTGAAGCGGGCGCTTGGACGTTATAATATTACCCCTACCCTTGATTTTGAGCGGGAGACGGCCTTTGATGATGTGCATATCAGGAAGGATCAGCCGGTGCGCCCTCCCACGATAACGATTAACCCAGACTTCAATCCATTTGAGACTTCCTCTGGCGGTCCCCGCCCTTCCCGCGATTTAACCGGACGCATAAACCCCTCTCAGTGGGAAAAGTTATTTCCGGGTGATGATGATGTTCCGAATGTGGAACGTCCAGTTCTTCCTGCGGCCGGAACCCCTAAGCAGACTACCCTGACGCCCGACTGGGAGGAACCTGTTGTGGAGGCTGGCCCAAAAAAACCTATGCATCTTCACCAGCGTTTTATCCTGGCTCCGGTGAAGTCGGGCCTAATGGTCATTGACCATCAGCGTGCGCATGAGCGAATCCTGTTTGAACGCTTTCTGAAGGCCTCGCAGGAGCGTAAGGTAGGATCGCAAAGCCTGCTTTTCCCAGAAAACATAAGCCTGAGCGAGCAGGATGCTGAGTTGCTTAAAGAGATGCTTGCAGAGGTCCGAGCGTTGGGTTTTGCCATCGACCATATGGGAAAAACAGGGTTTGTGATCAGCGGAGTGCCCGGCGAGATCAAGGAAAACGAATACCTTCAGGGACTGATTGAGGGGATTCTGGAAAACTTCCGGATGAACAAGGTGGAGTTAAAGCTTGATGTGCACAACAACCTGGCACGATCGCTTGCCAGGCGTCTGTCCCTGAAGCACGGAAAACCTATGAATGACGAGGAAATGCTGGCCCTAACCGACGCCTTGTTTGCCTGTGAGATGCCCTATCAGTCACCTGCTGGAAAGCCTACGCTAACAATCATTCCTTTGTCTGATCTTGCGGATAGATTCAAATAATCGAATTTTAGTAATTTTGCCTACCTGTTTTCATTATTGCCTGCCCCAAACAATTTATTAAGGAATGGCGTTGATAATAAATACACTTAAAACCCCCGCCCCATGCGATTAGCTTCCGGAGGCTTTAACATGCTCCCCCCTGCCGTCAAGAACCTGCTGATCATTAACGGTTTGTTCTTTCTGGCAACCATCGCCCTCGATACTACATTCAACATTGATCTTTACCGGATCTTTGGTTTACATTTTTTCGGGGCAACAAATTTTAACCCATACCAATTGGTGACCTACATGTTTATGCATGGGAATTTCACCCACCTGTTCTTTAATATGTTTGCCCTGTGGATGTTTGGTAATCTGCTTGAAAATGTTTGGGGTTCGAAACGCTTTATCATTTATTACTTTGTGACTGGGTTTGGGGCTGCCCTGATTCATTACCTGGTGGTTTACTTTCAGATGCTCCCTACCCTTCAGGCCATTGACCAGTTTTTGCAGAACCCCAGCAATGAAGGGGTTCTTGCCTTTGTCAATTCTGAACATTTAAAGGTGGTTAGTTATGATATACAGGCCAATTTTGAGGCTTTCAGGCAGGAATACAACACCCTGATGAACACTAACCCACAGGAGGCCCTTGTCAGGGCAGTAAATTTCATGAACCAGTACCGGGTTGATTTTCTGAATGCACCAGTGGTGGTGGGCGCTTCGGGTGCAGTTTTCGGGATTCTGCTGGCCTTTGGAATGTTGTTTCCGAACTCGTTGATTTATGTGTTTTTTGCCATTCCCATTAAGGCTAAATATTTCGTCATGATCTACGGTGCGCTGGAATTGTTTTTTGGCATCTCGGGACGTGGCGGGGACAATGTGGCTCATTTTGCCCATCTTGGGGGCATGATTTTTGGTTATCTTCTGATCCGTTATTGGCGAAAGAAAAGGAAGGACAGGTTTTATTAACTATTCATAACCATTAAGATTTGGGATGTTTAAAGAATTAAAGCAGTTTTTTCTGAAAGGCTCGATATTGGCCAGGCTGATCATGATTAACCTGGGGGTTTTCATACTGGTCAATTTTGTGCGTCTGATCTTTTTCCTCTGGAATGTTCAGGGAGCCGGGGAAGTGATGACGAACTGGCTTGGGATCTCTTCAAACCCAGTGGTGATTTTAACCAGGCCTTGGTCGGCGCTGACCTATATGTTTCTGCACTTTGACTTTTTCCACCTGATCTTTAATATGATCATGCTGTATGTCGGGGGCAGGCTTTTCAGCGATTTTATCGGGGCTGGAAGGTTGACAGCCACTTATATTCTCGGTGGGCTTTGGGGTGCATTGTTTTTTATTTTGGCCTTTAACCTGTTTCCGGTTTTCAATGATGTCAGGTCTGTTGGTGTTGCCTTGGGTGCTTCGGCATCGGTATTAGCGATTTTTATTGCCATTTCGGTTTATATGCCTGACTTTGAACTACCTTTACTATTGGTGGGGCGGATCAAATTGAAATATATTGCCCTGGTATTCGTTTTGATAGATATTTTAAGCATCGAACGGGGTAATCCCGGTGGTCATATCGCTCATCTCGGCGGTGCTTTCTGGGGCTTTGTATATGCCAAAATGCGGCTTTCAGGGAAAGATCCTGCCCGTGGGATCAGCAATTGGTTCAAATCGGTGGGTTCAATGTTCTCAAGAAAGCCCAGAATGAGGGTAAATCATAGCCAAGGAAGGCCCCTGAGCGATGAAGAATACAATGATAAGCGTGCGGACAGGCAGAAAGAGATCGACCGGATACTCGATAAAATCTCACAGAGCGGTTACGAAAGCCTGAGTAGCAAGGAAAAGGAATTGTTGTTTAAAATGGGTGACAAGGAATAATATCATTGGGTTCATATGACAGGTAAACGAAAAAAAAGTCTGTCTTTTACCGGGAAGGCATTTCTGATGATCAACGCAGGGGTTGCGTTGCTTTTACTACTTTCCTACCTTGCGGCCTACATCAGCCCTGCCCAATTCTGGCCAATGGCTTTTCTTGGTCTGGCTTATCCCCTTCTGCTTTTTGCAAACCTGTTTTTTATTGTTTTCTGGCTTATTTTCCGGAAGAAGTATTTGTTGCTTTCGCTGGTGGTTGTTCTGTTGGGTCTCGGGCATATTAGGAATTATTTCCAGTGGAATGAAATCCACAAATCATTGCCTGAGGAGGGTGTTAACCTGAAGGTTTTAAGTTATAATGTTCGCAATTTCGATTTATATAATTACGGACCTGGCTGGACACTGAATTTCACCAACCGTAATAATATTTACCATTATCTGGAGCAGGAGGATTTTGATATCATTTGTTTTCAGGAGTTTGTACATGACCGCAAGGGTCAGTTTAAGACCCTGGACACCTTATCCACCTTTCTGCGTGCCAGGTATAGTCATTTTGAGTATACCCGATCATCCAAGGATGTGAATTTTTTTGGATTGGCTACCTTTAGCGCTTACCCCATCGTGCATAAAGGCAAGATCATTTTTCGAACTGGGGCAGGCAACCTTTGCATCTACACCGATCTTTTGATTGGCACTGACACCGTAAGGGTTTATAACCTTCATTTCGAATCCATTGGGTTAAGTGAGGAAGATCACATGTTTGTAGAAAATATGATCAACATAGCACAGGGTAGCAAAGAGGAGCAAACTTTCAAGGAACAGGGTCGAAGAATCATTGGCCGTCTGAAAAGGGCCTTTATAAGTAGGGTGCCTCAGGCAGAAGTAGTGGCAGCACACATCAGCGAATGCCCTTACCCGGTAATCCTGGCAGGGGATTTTAACGATACTCCTGCCTCCTATGTTTATCGGCTGCTGTCGCGCAATCTACATGATGCTTTCCGCAGTGGCCGTGGTTGGGGCAGTACCTATACCCGAAGCATCCCTGGCTTCCGGATCGATTATATCCTGTATAGCTCTCATTTTAAGCCATACAATTATCTTAGGGGGGATTCGAAGTTCTCCGATCATTTTCCGTTAAGTGTAGTGCTGAACCTGCCGAATGCAACAACTGGCAGGTAAGATTTGAAAGATTCAGAAGATTTGATTATCTTTAATTTTTATTTTTTTATTCAACAAATTATTTGCTATGAAAAGAATCATTGTTCTGGCTTTTCTCGCCGTTTTCTTTATTAATACGGGTGTCGCCCAAGATTACAATACCGGAATTGGCGGTCGTGGTGGGGTTTTTAATGGTCTTACTTTCAAGCAATTCATTTCTTCCAATGATGCTTTTGAGGTGGTAGGTGCCATCCATTATGGCGGCTTGTTTATCTCAGGGATGTATCAGCGGCACACCAACGCTTTTGACGTGCCCGGACTAAACTGGTATTATGGGGCCGGAGCTTTTATTGGCTTTTACAGCGATGCTCGCCACCCCTCATGGACCGTTGCCGGTAATCATACTGGTTTAGGGGTCAACGGCGTGGTTGGCCTTGAGTACAAAATTGACGAAATCCCTGTTTCTATAGGGGTCGATATTATTCCTGCCCTGGATATTATTGATGTAACACGTTTCTGGGTCGGTGGTGGAATTACCATTCGGTATGTATTCTAAAGTTATTATTTTTTTGTCTTGGGGTTATCAGTTTGCCTGGTAACCCTTTTTCTTTTTCAGCCGGGCAAATGATTATTTTTGTAAAAAAATTACTTCATGGCGTTTAAACTGGTTTCCGATTTTCAGCCTACGGGTGATCAGCCTGAAGCGATTGCACAGCTGGTAGAAGGCCTTCAGGCGGAGATCCCTGCGCAAACCCTGTTGGGGGTGACCGGGTCTGGAAAAACCTTTACCATCGCCAATGTGGTGGAGCAGGTTCAGCGTCCCACGCTGGTACTCAGCCACAATAAGACCCTTGCTGCTCAGTTATACGGGGAGTTTAAGCAATTTTTCCCGGGAAATGCCGTGGAATATTTTGTCTCTTATTATGATTATTACCAGCCTGAGGCCTACATTCCCACTACAAATACCTATATTGAGAAGGACCTGTCTATCAACGATGAGATTGAGAAGCTGCGCTTAAGTGCTTCGAGTGCCTTGCTTTCAGGTCGTCGGGATGTGATTGTTGTCAGCTCGGTTTCGTGTATTTATGGTATTGGAAACCCGGAGGATTTTAATGAGAACATTGTACGCATCTCAAAAGGAGACGTAATAAGCCGGAACAAATTGTTGCATCAGTTGGTTACCAGCCTTTATAGCCGTACACAGGCAGATTTTAATCGTGGAAATTTCCGGGTTCAGGGTGATACAGTGGATGTATTCCCGGCTTATGCCGATGTGGCTTACCGTATTATTTTTTGGGGCGATGAGATCGAAACGCTTGAGACCATTGACCCGACAAACGGAAAAAAGATTGGGGAAATGGAGCACATGGCCATTTACCCTGCCAATATTTTTGTTACTTCCAAGGATCGTATGGAATCGGCTATAAGGCAGATCCAGGATGATCTGGTCAAACAGACAAACTTTTTCCGGGATCAGGGGCGCGAGCTGGAAGCCAAGCGGCTGGAAGACCGGGTCAACTATGACCTTGAAATGATTCGCGAGCTGGGGTATTGCCCGGGAATAGAAAACTACTCCCGTTATTTTGACGGCAGAAAGACCGGGGCCAGGCCTTTCTGCCTGCTTGATTATTTTCCTCCTGACTTCTTGATGGTCATTGACGAGAGCCACGTAACCATTCCCCAGGTTCGCGCCATGTATGGTGGTGACTTTTCGCGAAAGCAAAACCTGGTGGAATATGGCTTCAGGCTTCCAGCGGCCCTGGATAACCGTCCTTTAAAATTTGACGAATTTGAAGAGATCATGCATCAGGTGATCTTTGTAAGCGCCACCCCGGCCGAATACGAGCTGCAGAAAAGCGAAGGCGTGGTGGTCGAACAGCTGATCAGGCCCACAGGATTGCTCGAGCCGGTGATTGAAGTGAGGCCAAGCCTGAATCAGATTGATGACCTGCTTGAGGAGATCAGTCTTCGGTCAGATAAGGATGAACGGGTGTTGGTGACGACCTTAACAAAGCGCATGGCGGAAGAACTGACTAAATACCTGACAAGAGCAGGAATTAGCGCCCGTTATATCCACTCGGATGTGGATACCCTGGAAAGGGTTGAAATTCTGCGTGATCTGCGGCTTGGGAATTTTGATGTGCTGATCGGGGTTAACCTCCTTCGCGAAGGGCTCGATCTGCCTGAGGTATCCCTGGTGGCAATCCTCGATGCTGATAAGGAAGGCTTCCTGCGTTCAGAACGCTCGTTGATACAGACCTCCGGAAGGGCAGCCAGGAATATTAACAGCAAGGTGATCATGTATGCAGACAAGATCACCCGGTCTATGCGGATAACCATTGATGAGACTGACCGGAAACGGGAGAAGCAGCTGAAGTACAATCAGGAAAATGATATCACGCCAGCCCAGATTCGCCGGTCGGTAGAATCCATTCATGGCCAGACCTCTGTGGCTGGCATTGGGAAGAATGTTCAGAAGGCATACATTGAAAAGGAAACGACAGATATTGCTGCTGACCCTGTAGTTCGGTTTATGAGCAAGGAACAATTACAAAAGGCTATGATACGCACCAGGAAGGAAATGGAAAAGGCCGCCAAAGCACTTGATTTTATTGAAGCGGCCAAATTCCGTGATGAACTGTTATCACTTGAGAAACTTATGAATGAGAAATTTTATTAATACAACCTTATGGACTTTAATGAAAAAATGAACGCGAAAGCTCGTTTCCTTCATCCTCTTTTTGAACCCGATCTTCATCCGGGAAATACGTTCAGGCTTGATTTTTCAAAGGACAACAAAGATCTGCTTTCTATTGATTTTGACAATACCCTTCAACTTGATGAATATATCTTTTCACAGGTTAAAGGCAGTGGTAAACAATATGGCTACGGCGGATACATGGAAAACCGCCAGGTTTACCAGCGCAGTACCTTGTTTGCAAAGGACCGTGGTGAGTCCAGGAGTATTCATCTGGGTGTGGATATCTGGGCACCTGCCGGGCAAGACATTTTTTCGCCGCTTGATTCAAAGATTCACAGCATGCAGAACAACGCAAAATATGGAGATTACGGACCAACGATTATTCTTGAACATCAACTTGATGGCTTTATTTTCTTCACTCTTTACGGGCATTTGTCGCTAGAATCTTTAATGGGTTTGCATCCTGGCGACCGTATTGGACCCGGAACCCCATTCTGTCAGGTGGGTAATTTCCCGGTCAATGGCGACTGGCCGTCCCATTTGCACTTCCAGGTCATTACAGATATGATGGGTAATTGGGGCGATTTTCCCGGAGTTTGCCTGGCTTCCGAAAAAGAATATTATAATCAAATTTGCCCTGATCCCATTGTTTTTTTCAGGGAGCTTCCATCTTAATTCCTGGTAGTTTTTTCTTCCTTTCGGGATTACTATATATATAAAAAATTAGTATTTGTCAATACGACAAATTAGATTAAGTTTGCAGAGCATTTTTTTAACCTAAAACTTTTTGACGTGGACGTTTTTAATAAGGCAACTGCCAATTTGGGGCCCATTGGGCAATATGCAAAGAGTGTACACGGGTATTGGACTTTCCCGAAACTTGATGGTGAGATTTCCACCAGGATGAAATTCAGGGGAAAAGAGAAGCTGATCTGGAGTTTAAATAATTACCTTGGACTGGCGAATCATCCGGAGGTAAGGAAGGCTGATGCCGAGTCTGCCGCCGAATATGGGTTGGCCCTGCCGATGGGCGCCCGGATGATGTCGGGTCAATCCGACAAGCACGAACAACTGGAAAGAGAACTTGCTGCCTTTGTTGGAAAAGAAGCTGCCTACCTGTTGAATTACGGCTACCAGGGTATGGTATCCATTATTGAAGCCATGGTAGATCGCCATGATGTGATTGTATACGATTTCGAATCTCACGCCTGCATCATTGATGGGGTGCGCCTCCATTTCGGTAAACGCTTTGTTTACCCCCACAATAATATGGAGAACCTACGCAAGCAGCTTGAACGTGCTACCAAAATTACCAAGGAAACCGGGGGGGGTATCCTGGTCATCACCGAAGGAGTTTTTGGTATGTCGGGCGATCTGGGGAAACTTGATGAGATCGTTGCTATGAAGAAGGACTTCGAGTTCCGCCTCCTGGTTGATGATGCACATGGCATTGGAACCATGGGGCCAACTGGTGCTGGTACTGGCGAGTATCTTGGGGTTCAGGATGGCGTGGATATTTACTTCGGAACTTTTGCAAAATCCTTTGCTTCAATTGGTGCTTTTGTTGCATCCACTAAAGAGGTCGTCTTTTATCTGGCTTACAATATGCGCAGCCAGATCTTTGCAAAGTCCCTGCCCATGCCATTGGTCATTGGAGGCTTGAAAAGGCTTGAATTGATCAGAAACCATCCTGAATATCGTGAGAAACTCTGGACTATTTCCAATGCCCTTCAAAAAGGCTTAAAAGAGCGCGGATTTAATATTGGAAATACCCAATCACCGGTTACGCCGGTATTTCTCAGCGGTGACCCCACTGAAGGTGCTAATCTGGCTTTTGACCTAAGGGAAAACTTCAATATTTTCTGTTCTGTTGTGGGCTATCCGGTGGTACCTAAGGGGGTTATTATCATAAGGATTATTCCTACGGCTGTTCATACCCTTGAAGATGTGGAATATACCCTTGAGGCCTTCACCGAGATCAAGGCTAATCTTGATTCAGGAAAATACGGAACAGGACAGTTTGCAAATATTCAGCAATAAATAAATCTGAAAATCAGATAATACAAAAGACTGCTAAGGGAGATAGCCTTGCGGTCTTTTGTCTTTGTTGCCAATTGTGAAATAATTTTTGAGTTCAAAAAACAAGACGAAAGGAATCCTGGGAAAGAAATATCAAAATGAATCTTTCTTTCGGCTGCGGGCAGAAACAGAATTTTGTTCCTGGCATTCCTTAAGCTGACTTTCTATATTCATCAATTCAATCACTTGCCCTAGCTTTTCAGCAATGTTTTTGATCAGGAGTTTTTCATTCATATGAAAAGCGTCACGGGAACTTTTGGGTTTCTCTTCCAGATAACCAACCCTTACATGACCCAATTTCTTTTTCCGAATTTTTATGGGAGCGGTGAAATTCCACGGAGTCTCCCGGAAGTTTTTGGAAACGAATCTTTTCGACTCAAAAACGATCTCTACCCAACAATCGTGGGAAAACTTAAGTCCATTGGGAATAATCTCAAGCGAACGTTCAAATATTTCGTTATACGTAATATTTGGTACTCCACTGATATCCGATATATCAAACAGGCAATTGATCTGGCGATTTAACCCGTTGGTGTCAACCGTAAGCTGCTGCAATTTTTCTTCTATAGCCAGCTTTTCAGTCATATCAGATAGGATAATGGCAGCCCCAGGCTCCCCTTTCTGCGTGGCCTGGTAATGACACTTCAACCTGTACCAATGTATTTTATTGCCACGCACGGCCTGGACCTGATCAACAAACTTCAGCCCTTTTCGAATGCTGCCCTTTAAAGTAAGGGGATGCTGATTGCCTGATATTAGCCAGGAGGGTATTGGCTGGTGAAGGATTTTTTCTATTGGCAACCCAATTATCATAGCTGCCCTCAAATTGGCAAACAATATAAATCCTTTCTCATTCACTTGAAGGAATCCTTCATCCAAATGGTCCATCAGTTGCTGGCATTTTTGCTCGCTTTCACGAAGCGTACCATTGATCCTCTCCATTTCACCCAGATACCTTTCCAGAAGGCTGAGATACTTTTTCTTCTCACGGTTACGCAGATGGACAAAGACAAACAAAAGGCCAGTATTAATTGTAAGCATGACAAGCAGGACAAGGATCATAAAATTCTGACCATCCTCAATGGAAGGGAGCTTGATGTGACCGGTAATCAACGATATAAATAAATTAAAGGGTTCTTGAAGGATCATACCTTGAATCGGATTTGGGTTTAATTTTAGCAAAAAACCATCTTATCCCCGTATTTTAATAGAGCCGGGATCTTTTTACCAGGAAGGAAAGCAAAACCTGTTCATGTCCCTGGTTGATGTCGGCCGCTACAAAATCAATGTGGTATTGCATGCATTTCAGTTTGATCTCATTGAAGCGCGCAGCCATGCTTTTGTGGTATTGATCTTTAAATTCCATTGGATTCATTTTGACCTCTTTCCCGGTTTCCATATCAATAAATTTCACAGGGCGGTTATCAAAATCAAAATCCAGCTCTTTCGATTTTTCATATACATGAAAAAGAATCACTTCGTGCTTGTTGTGCTTAAGATGCTGAAGGGCGGAAAAAAGCTCAGGAAGTTCCGACACGTTTTCGATCATGTCAGAGAAAAGAATCACCAGTGAGCGTTTATGGATATTTTCGGCCAGGTGATGCAACAGTTCGGCCGTATTGCTTCGTTTGCTGAGGGTATGGCTGGTGGGGTTATAAAGTTTCTCGAGTTCTGAGAAAATCATTTTGTGATGCACGATGCTTGACCTTGCCGGGGTATGCAGTTCTGTTTCCTCGGCAAGGATACTTAGCCCCACCGCATCGCGCTGCTTGCGCAAAAGATAAGAAAGGGCGGCAGCACACTCCACTGAGAACCCGATTTTGGAGGGCAGCGCTTTATTATGCCCGAAAGCAGGAAAATACATGGAAGAAGAATTGTCTATCACCAATTGACAACGCAGATTGGTTTCTTCCTCAAAACGTTTTGTGAAGAGTTTTTCTGCACGGGCATATAGCTTCCAGTCAATATGCCGGGTGCTTTCTCCTGGATTGTAAATCCGGTGTTCGGCAAACTCAACTGAGAACCCATGGAAAGGACTTTTGTGAAGGCCAGTGATAAAACCTTCCACCACTTGCCTGGCCAGTAATTCGAGATTCCCGAATTTCCGGGGCAACTCCGGATCCATATTCTTAATCATATCTGCCGGATAATTTGAAGGGGTGGCGGAAAATGTCCCGGCACCCCCTTAAAAGTTCATTTTAGTCAGGTTTAAAGCAGTTTTTCCAGTTTTGCCGTAAGGACAGATTTTGGAACGGCTCCTACCTGCTTATCCACCACTTGTCCGCCTTTAAAGAACAGAATGGTGGGGATATTGCGGATGCCATATTGGGTGGCAACGCCCGGGTTGCTGTCCACATCCAGTTTGCCAACGACTGCTTTCCCGTCGTATTCCTTTCCAATCTCGGCGACAATCGGGCCTACCATTCGACAAGGACCGCACCACTCAGCCCAGAAATCAATGATAACTGGCTTATCTGATTTTAATACAATCTCTTCAAAATTGGAATCTGTAATTTCTAATGCCATGGTTAATGCTTTTTATGGATAAAAACAATTGTTACAAACCTACTATAATTTTTAAAAACTGCAAAGCCTAAAAATAAGCTGAATTGATTTTTATGGTTAAAGTTAATGTTTTGAAAATGAATGTCATACCTTTAATTCAAACGATAGGTGAGTTCATATTCATTTAACAATTCCTTCAAAAAACCAATGGGTTCTACCCTGATCTTGCGCGAAAGCAATTCAACGGAAGCAATTTCTACACGGTCAACCAATGCAATTTTCAGCTTGGATTTGCCTTTATGTTTCCTTGCTACATCCACCAGACGGGTTACCATGGTCTGGTCGATTTCGTTGACCGGGAGGTAAAGAATCAGGTCAGAGAGCGACTTTTCGGCCAGCTCCGTAAGCAAACTCATACTTTTTACCCTGACCTCCAAATGATTGGAGTTATACCTTTCCTGGATACGGGCTTTGATGTAAACGAAGGTCTGGTTTTCGAGGAAATGCTTCATTTTTAAATACTCCTCGGCAAAAAGGAATAACTGGATGGAGTCATAATAGTCTTCCACAACAAAATTCCCAAAGGGTTTGCCATTCTTTCCGGTTTTGTGAACTGCCGAGGTAATGATCCCTGCGAAGGCCACCTCTCTGTTTTTAAGCGCACTTATGTTGTGAAGGTCGCCGATATTAATATTGCAGGTGGCATCAATTTCTATGCGGAAATCATCCAGTGGATGCCCTGAAATGTACATTCCTGTCACTTCCTTTTCTTGCCTGAGCATCTCCAGTTTGCTCCACAGGGGGCAATCAGGGAGTTCAGGATCGGGGATGGTCACCTCTGCGCTTTCATCAAACAGGTTCATCTGTGAACTGTTTTCCCGTTGTGCAATCAGGTTTGAATGCCTGATGACCTTATCAATGAAAGTGGTCGTTCCGTTGTCTTCAGAGAAAAAGAACTGGGCCCGGTGGTGACCTTCAAAGCAATCGAAGGCGCCTGCCATGGCAAGTGACTCGAATACCCGCTTGTTAACCGACCGGAGATTTACCCGTTTAGCAAAATCAAAGATGTTATGATAGGGCCCATTGGCTTCGCGTTCCTCCACGATGGCTTCCACAGCACCCTCTCCAACGCCCTTGATCGCACCAAGGCCGAAGCGGATCTCCCCTTTTTTATTCACAACAAAATTGAAACGGCTTTCATTGACATCTGGCCCGAGCACTGGGATCTTCTGGCGCTGGCACTCCTCCATCATCTGGGTGATCTTTTTGATGTCGCTGAAGTTGTTGGTGAGCACCGCAGCCATATAATCGGCAGGATAATTGGCTTTCAAATAAGCTGTGCGGTAGGCCAGAACGGAATATGCGGCGGAGTGCGACCGGTTGAAGCCGTATTCGGCAAAACGGGCCATCACATCAAAGATGTTTGAGGCTTTATCTTTGTCGATGCCTTTTTTTACGGCTCCTTCAATGAAAAATCCTTTCTGGCGGTCCATCTCCTCCTTCTTCTTCTTACCCATGGCGCGTCGCAGAATATCCGCACTGCCCAGTGAGAAACCCGCCATAATCTGTGCAGCCTGCATGATCTGCTCCTGGTAAACCATAATACCGAAGGTCGGTTTCAGGATCTCTTCCAGCCAGGGATGCGGATATTCGGTTTTCTGCCGCCCATGCTTACGGTTGATGTAAGTGGGGATAAACTCCATGGGGCCCGGACGATAAAGGGCGTTCATGGCAATCAGGTCTTCAATGTTGGTGGGCTTAAGCTCCTTGAGATATTCGCGCATACCCCCCGATTCGAACTGGAACGTCCCAATGGTATCACCGCGCTGGTATAGCGCATAGGTTTTTTCATCATCCAGGGGAACATTGACAATGTCAATACTCAGGCCATGGGTTTTCTCGATGTTCTTAACTGCTTCCTTGATAACGCTCAGGGTTTTCAGCCCCAGGAAGTCCATTTTCAGCATCCCAACCGACTCCACGTATTTCCCCTCATATTGTGTCACGGGAAGGTCAGAGTCTTTCTGGGTGCTCAGTGGAAGGCAGTCCACCAGGTTAGTAGGTCCTATGATGACTCCGCAGGCATGCACTCCAGTCTGACGGTTCGATCCTTCCAGTATCAGGGCATATTTCAGGGTTTCCTGTATCAGTGGATTGGGGTCCTTCAGAGCCTGGGCCAGTTCGGGGACCTCCTTGTAGGCGTGTCTCAGGCTAACGCCCGGCCGGTCCGGCACCAGTTTGGCCAGCCGGTCGGCTTCGAGCAGGGGCAATTTGAGTACCCTGGCCACATCGCGGATAGACGACTTGGCAGCCATCGTGCCAAAGGTTACAATCTGGGCCACCTTTTCACGCCCGTATTTGTTGATTACATATTCCATTACCTTCTCTCGCCCTTCATCATCAAAGTCAATGTCGATATCAGGCATGGATATCCTTTCCGGGTTCAGGAAACGCTCAAATAGCAGGTTGTATTTAATGGGGTCTATCGCTGTAATACCCGTGCAATAGGCTACGGCAGAACCAGCAGCACTGCCCCTTCCCGGACCAACGGCTACCCCCATCTCACGCGACTGGTTAATGAAGTCCTGTACGATAAGAAAATATCCCGCAAACCCCATGCTTTTTATGATATCCAACTCGTAGTCAAGCCTTTCTTTCACCTCCTCCGACAATTCCGGGTAGAGCTTTTTCGCCCCTTCATAGGTCAAGTGTCCCAGGTATTCATCTTCACTTTCAAAGGCTTCGGGAAGCGGGAACACCGGCAGCATGATTTCTTTTGTGGTGATATCGTATTCCTTCACTTTGTCGACGACCTCCTGGGTGTTGAACAAGGCTTCTGGGACATCCTCAAACAATTCGGCCATTTCCTGGCGTGTTTTCAGGTATTCCTGGCCAGAATATTTCATGCGATTCTCATCATCGAGGTCCTTACCCGTTTGTAGACATATCAGGATATCGTGGGCGCGGGCATCCTCGGCGTTTACATAGTGTACATCATTGGCCGCTATGACCTTAACATTGTACTTTTTTGATAGCTCCAGCAGCTGCTGGTTGACGGGTTCCTGTTCCGCCAGCCCGTGGCGCTGCAATTCGAGGTAGAAGTCCTCACCGAAAATATCAAGGAACCCCCTAAGAACCTCTTCGGCTTGTTCCATTCCCTTTTCCATCAGGGCTTGGGGAATCTCTCCGCCCAGGCAGGCAGAAGATGCAATCAGGCCCTCACTGTATAATTGCAGGATCTCCTTGTCAATCCGGGGAGTATAATAAAAGCCCTCCAGAAACCCTATGGAAACCAGTCGTGAAAGGTTTTCGTATCCTTTGCGGTTTTTTGCCAGCAAAACCAGGTGAAAGCCACTGCGGTCCTCCCTGCCCCGTTTCTCCAGGCGGCTGCCATCAGCTACATATACTTCACAGCCAATAATGGGTTTAATGCCTTTTTTGCGGGCTAACTCTGAAAAAGGCAATACCCCATACATATTGCCGTGGTCGGTAATGGCAAGCGCTTTCATGCCATCGTCGGCCGCTTTTTGCAGCAGGGGCTCTATCTGCGAAGCCCCGTCAAGAATGGAATATTGTGTATGTACGTGAAGATGAGTATAATCAGGTATTTGCATGAACAGTAAATTTGAAACAATAAAAATATACAAAATCCCGGGGAAGGACGAGGATTATTTATCCACAAAAGGCATCATTTTTTTATTCTCTAGGCCTGTTAAGATTTTATTGTATCAGGATTAGTGGTGCGACGACTGAGAGGCAGAAAGATATGGGCAATAAAACTTTTTTATTTCAAAAAAAAGCCTGATATTTGCACCCCTGAAAAACACTATTGTTACAACTTAAAATTTAGTATTCAATGCCAACAAGAATCAGACTACAAAGGAAAGGTAAAAAAGGACAACCTTTTTACCACCTGGTAGTTGCGGATGGTCGTGCACCCCGAGATGGAAAGTTTATTGAAAGACTTGGCACCTACAACCCCATGACCCACCCTGCTACCATTCAAATCGACTTTGATCGCACGCTTTACTGGGTGCAGGTAGGGGCTCAACCCAGCGACACTGCCCGCAGCATTTTATCGCGCGAAGGCGTTATGCTCAAGCATCACCTGATCAAGGGTATTGCTAAGGGTGCGCTGACAGAAGAGCAGGTAGAAGAACGTTTCAATGTCTGGAAAGAAGAAAAAACGGGCAAACTGAAACAACTCTCTTCAGAGAAAGAATTGACCAAAAAAGAACAGCTTAAAAAGCGTGTGGAAGCTGAACGTAAGGTGAAGGAAGCCCGCGAAGCTGAATTGGCCAAAAGGCGTGAGAAAGACAGCCAGAAGGCTGAAGAAGTTGCCGAAGAAGCAACAGAAGAAGCCCCCGAGGCCGAAGCTCCTGAGCAGGGATCCGAAGAGCCCGCCGCTGAATAGCCTGTCTAATCATAACCTGGTAATCGACCATGAACCAAAACGATTGCTTTTACCTGGGTTATGTAACCAAAACATTTGGGTACAAGGGAGAGGTAATGGTTTTCCTCGATGTTGATACCCCCGGATATTACAAGAAACTGGAATCAGTTTTCATTCTTCTGGAAGGAAAACTGATTCCTTTTTTTGTGGAAAAGATACAAATCCGTCCCAATAGCGCAGAAGCTACGGTACGTTTTCAAAATGTCGATACCCCTGAAAAAGCCCAGCACCTGACAGGTGCTGAGATGTATCTTCCCCTCGAATTTTTACCCCCCCTGAAAGGCAACGATTTTTATTTCCACGAAATTACCGGTTTCCAAATAATAGACGCTGTTAAAGGCCCCCTTGGACCGGTGATTAGTGTCCTTGAATTGCCTGCTAACCCTGTGTTCCAGATCCAGGCTGGCGAAAAGGAAGTCCTGATTCCGGCCAGTGACCAGTTCATTCAAAAAGTGGACCGGAAAAACAAAAAGATCTATATTCAGGCTCCTGAAGGCCTGATTGACTTATATCTCAATGAACAGTAAGTCAGGCTCACCCCCGGACAAACGCTTTCACTTTAAACAATTTTCCCTTTCCGACCAGGGCTGCGCCATGAAGATTGGCACCGATGGGGTTTTGCTTGGGAGTGTGGCTGCTAATTATCAGGCTTCAAGGGCCCTGGATATTGGAACCGGGTGTGGCTTGATCGCACTGATGCTGGCGCAGGAAACAAAGGCAAATATTACGGCATTGGACCCGGAAGCAGGCGCTTTCACGATGGCGCTGAAGAATGTGGCCGAAAGTCCCTGGCCTGATAGAATTGTAGTATTGAAGGAGCGTTTTCAGGATTTTGCGGCAAGTGTGCCCGGAACTTTTGAACTGATTGTCTGTAATCCCCCGTATTTTCGAAACAGTTTGCAAAGCCCTGATCAGAAAAGGAATCAGGCCCGACACGATGACAGCCTGCCTGCTGAAGATTTATTTAAAGGGGTCAGCAAGATTATCAGCCCGGAAGGCATATTTTTGATCATTGTACCCGCCGAGCAGGAAAGCGAGATGGAGATCCTGGCTAAGAAACTGGGAATGAAAAGCCGGCGAAAAATCCTGGTCAGGCCGAATCCGGGGCAGAATCCCAAACGTATCATCATGGCCTTCTCGCCTGCCCCTGGCGCAATGCTCACCGAAGCCCTCAGCATCGAAACCGGGCAAAGGCACGCTTATTCCCAGGCCTATCAGGCGTTAACAAAAAACTTTTATCTAGATTTCTGATCAGTTCAGCAGGGCAGTTTCTTCGAGTACGGAAGGCTGTATTTCAAAATATTCGCGAAGTAACATAAACTGTTCAATCAGGTAGGGTAGCCAATCCCCTGTCTCTTCAGGCTTTCCTGTTTTCAGGCAAAACTCCATATTACGGCTGGTTTGCGCCATTTGCGAAGCGCCAAGGGTGCCGCTCAGGCTCCTGATGGACGTGGTAAGGGCCTGACAAGCCTTATAATTTCCTTCCTCATATTGTTTGATCAGGCGAAGGATAAAACCTTCCATTTCCTGGAAAAAGCTATGGAATAGATCATCAAGCGGAAAATCCTGCAGGGTGGCAAATTCCTTAAACAAGCCGTATGTTTTTAAGTTAACTACAGGCAGGCTGTCAAACTGGTAGTTCAGAGGTTCAGCCTTTGGCTTTCCCAGTGCTTTATTGTTTTTCTTCAGGAGATCCCTTAACTGGGCTTGTAGGGCGTTCTCTGTGCCCGGGAAGTCTATCAGTTTATCAAAACCCTCCCCCAGGAAGTAGTCAGCTTGTTTTCCAATATTTGCCCTGCACAGACCAACAACAGGGGGAAGATTCGAAAACCTTGCATGTAATTCAGAAAGGACTTCCAGGGTTTTATGGCCTGCATTCACCAAATCCATCAAAATGCCTTGGAAAGGTGAACAACCAAATATTTGAAAAGGGTTCAGCAGGCTTTCATGGTATTTCCGAAAAAATTGCCTGCTATCATTGGCAATGCTGAGTTGGCAGCCCAGGGGTAAGACTGCAGGTTTGACAACGGAAGCCATGATGGGCTGATGCTGCAATAGCAGCAGGTTGTTTTTTACAGCAGGAATATTAGAATCCATAGACCATTTAACTTGTCGGATTCAAATGTAAAAAACCTTTGCAGTGAAAAACTAAGTATTATTACTGAAAATGAAGGCATTGTCTGCAGGTATAAAAAAAGGAAGCCTGGCATAGCCAGGCTTCCTTTTTCGTCATTAGCAGGAGTTACTCAACAATCTCTTCGGCTTCTGCTTCAGCTTCTTCAATTACTTCTTCAGTTGCTTCTTCAGTTTCTTCAACTGCTTCTTCAACAACTTCTTCAACTTGTTCTACTTCTTCAGCAGCTTCTTGTTGGTTAGCTGAATTGCATCCAAAAAAGAAAAGCATACCTGCTACGGTCAGTAATGCAAAAATCTTCTTCATTTGTTTTGGTTTAATTTAAATTGGTGAATGTTCTGAAATCGTGTACAAAATAACAATAAATCCCTGACAATAACAAGGGTATCTATTAAAATATTTTGTTGAATTAATAACAATGGATGTTACTGTACACCAGATCTTCTTTTGCGGGTTGTAGTCGAATCAACCACTTCTTTGACGGATTCTTCGGGTGCCCGGCGAATTCTCGTAACATCAGATTGGTCGGCTTCTTTTGCTTCGACCGAGCGGGTGCGAGTGGTTCCTTCGGGTTGCACAGGGGCGGTCACTTCCGGACTTATGGCATCAGCGGCAGCAGCAGCCTTGGCTGCTTTCAGGGCTTCAGCTTCAGCAATGGAATCCTGAATCCGCAACTCCTCAACAGCTGCGATCGAGTCCAGCCGTGCTTGTTCAGCAGCTTTCTGCTTGGCACTGGGCCCGCACGACACAAAACTCAATAAAAGGAAGGAAATCAAAAGCAAAGAAAATTTTTTCATAAGGGTAACGTTTAAAATAGTGATAAATAACTTTGCAAAATTAATATTTTGCGTGGAAGAAACCCATTGCCAATTGAAAAACCTTAATTTTGCAACAACAATTAATATCTAACATTTTATTCCTGTTAAAATTTTTTTATTATGAAAAAGCAATTCTTTGGCATTTTGTTTATTTTGCTTACGCTGACCCTTACCTTCACCAGTTGCCAGAAAGATCCGCTGATCACACTCAATGGAGGTGACGTGGAACTGGACCTTGGCGAAGATTTTGTTGACCCCGGGTATGAGACTGAAGGCATCAGCGGCGATGTTCAGGAACTCTGGAATCCTGAGTTCAGCAAATACAAGGTGAACCATTATGTTTTGACCTATGTTTATGAAACTGCCAATGCCCAGCGCAATGTTTATGTGAAGAGCGACCTGCTGGCAGGCACCTATAGCGTTGTGGATGTTTCCGATGATGGCACTTTTACCTACAACAGTTCCGTGGCTCAGTCGTCCCAGGCCTTTAACCGCCTGATCATTTCAAATCTGGGCGATTTTGAAGGCATTCCCGATGTTCTTATGGATATAGAAGGCGATGTAATCACCATTGAACGCCAGGAACTCTGGACTTCCCAGGAATGGGTGGAAGGAACCGGTACCTATAACGGCGAAACCCAGTCGCTCATTGAAATAGATTACACCATGACTTACCTGGTTGGAGGCGACCCCCGAACCATTACAGGCACCCTGACCTTCACCAAGTTGTAAATCCATTTTGCAATAAATATCAAGCCGTCACAGGGTTATCCTGTTGACGGCTTTCTTTTTACCGCAGCCCTGCCCTACCCTTTTCCCCGTGGCTTTCTAATTTTTTTCTGGGCTGTTCTCATTTTCTTTCACTTGATTTTTCTCTGCCTGTTTTTAAACCGATGGCGCCTGACCACTATCGTATCAGGCTCGGACCATCCTCGGAGTTTATACGGTTTAAACCGTATAAACTCCGTTTTAACTACGTATTAACTATGAAAATGGTTTGCCCTTTAAATGGATTTAAATGGTTTAAAAAAATAACTCATGAACTATTTCAGTTCTTTGATTATGAGCTTATTAAAGATTGTAATTGACCCTATATGCCGCTCAATGGAATGGGGTAATCAGGATGGAAACCCGGATATGGTCAAACGGTCACCCTAAACATTGAGGGTTTCGCCTTCAGATTTGGCTATGATCACAGCCCCGCATGAGTCGCTCCAAACGTTTACCGTGGTTCGGAACATATCGAGAGGACGATCGACAGCCAGGATGAGCCCCACCCCTTCCAGGGGGAGCCCCACTGCTGAAAGAATAACGGTAATGATGACCAGCCCGGCCATGGGGATGCCAGCAGCACCTATGGAGGCAAGAAGGGCTGTGAGGATTACGATCAGTTGTTGCAGGATGGTCAGATCAACCCCATAGGCTTGCGCGATAAATAACACTGCAATGCATTGATAAAGGGCTGTTCCGTCCATGTTAATGGTGGCTCCCAGGGGCAGCACAAAGCTGGTGGTTTTGTTTGATACCCCACTGTTAAATTCAACGGCTTCCATCGTCAGAGGCAGGGTTGCGCTGCTGCTTGAGGTGGAGAATGCCGTCAGAAGGGGTACTGACATCCCCCGGAAATGCTTCATTGGGTTGGCGCGTCCAAGCAGCTTGACCATTAAAGGCAGTGTGATAAAGGCATGAATGGTCAGGGCAACAATGACCGTAAGCATATATACGCCCATGCGTCCGAAGATGTTCATTAGATTGCCTGCGTTGTCGGCCATAATTCCTGCAACAATGCCAAAGACACCTAAGGGAGTGAATTTGATCACAAACATGGTGATTTTCATCATAATTTCGAAGATGGCATTGAAGAAAGTCACCACAGGTTCCCTGTATTCCGGGATAACCCTTGTGGCAAAGAAACCAAAGAAAATGGCAAAGAAAATAATAGCTGGCAGGTCACCATTAGCCATGGAATCAATAATATTGGTAGGGATAATCTTCAACAGGGTTTGCCCAAAGGAATCGCGGGTAGCGCCCAGTTCTTCCACCACTTTGCTAAAGCCCAGGTCTGCTCCTATGCCTGGTTTGATAAGGTTGACCAGGATCAGGCCGGTAACAATGGCAAACAAACTGGTAAATATATAGTAGGAGATGGTCTTAAGGCTCATTCTGCCCAGGTTCTTGGCTGAGCCTAAACCTGTGACTCCCGAAACAATGGAAGAGAAAATGAGCGGAACAATGATCATCTGGAGTGACCGAAGGAATAGGGTGCCCATCCATTCGACATATTTTACCTGGGCAGGAAAGAACATACCAAACAGGATGCTCAGGATCAGGGCGATCAGTATTTGCCAATGCAGTTGAATCTTTTTCACTTGCCAGCGGTTTTTAAAGTTAATGTAAATTGCGAACCGGCCATTGTAAGGCACCAAGGGAAGGGCAATATTACAAAAGAATTGGCAAAGCGCTAAATTTTTTTATCGTCGCAAGACACTGTAAAAATGGCATTCACGGGTGTTTTTAAATGCCAAAATGGCTTAAAGATTACAAAAATCGGTCTTGGTTAATAATTTGATGACTTATTGAAAAAATAGAAGGAGCATTATGAATTTGAATCATTTTACCATAAAATCGCAGGAAGCCATACAAAAGGCCCAGGAGATCGCCACCGGTTATCAACATCAGGCCGTTGAGAATGGGCATCTGCTGAAGGGTATTTTGGCTGTGGATGACAATGTAGCCCCTTATCTTTTAAAGAAAAACAATGTGAACGTGCAGGGTCTCCAGCAAGTGCTGGACCGTGAGATTCAAAGTTATCCGAAGGTAGCTGGGGGGGAGATCTACCTGTCGTCGGCCTGCAATCAGACTCTCCAGAAGGCCCTGGCCTCCCTGAAAGATTTTGGGGATGAGTTTATCTCCATCGAACACCTTTTACTGGCCCTGGTGTCAGGGAAGGATAGCGTGGCACAGATCCTGAAAGATACAGGCCTGACCGCTTCCGGAATGAAAGAAGCAACCAGGGAGCTTCGAAAGGGCTCTGCCGTAAAAAGCCAGACAGCTGAAGACACTTACAATGCCCTGAATAAATATGCGCGTAACCTGAACGACCTGGCCTTATCGGGAAAACTGGACCCGGTGATCGGGAGGGATGAGGAAATCCGCCGGATCCTGCAGATTTTGACCCGCCGAACGAAAAATAATCCCATCCTGATCGGTGAGCCCGGTGTAGGGAAAACAGCTATTGCCGAAGGTCTTGCCCACCGGATCGTGAATGGTGATGTGCCAGAAAACCTAAGGTCGAAAAGGATTTTTTCGCTGGATATGGGTGCCCTGATTGCAGGGGCCAAGTATAAGGGAGAATTTGAAGAACGCCTGAAAGCTGTCGTAAAAGAGGTGGTTAGCTCAGATGGTGAGATCGTTCTGTTTATTGATGAGATCCATACCCTGGTAGGTGCCGGGGGTGGAGGAGAAGGTGCTATGGATGCTGCCAACATCCTCAAACCAGCCCTTGCCCGGGGTGAACTCAGGGCGGTGGGCGCCACCACACTGAAAGAATACCAGCGCTATTTTGAGAAAGACAAAGCGCTCGAGCGCCGCTTCCAGATCGTCATGGTAAATGAACCGGGCAAACTTGATGCAGTCAGTATTTTGCGCGGGCTAAAGGAACGTTATGAGACCCATCATAAGGTAAGGATCAAAGATGAAGCCATTATTGCGGCCGTTGACTTGTCGCAGCGCTATATCACCGACCGCTTTCTTCCCGACAAGGCCATTGACCTGATGGATGAAGCGGCCTCCAAAATGCGGCTTGAGATGAACTCGGTGCCGGAAGAACTGGATGAGGTGGAACGCAGGATAAGACAGCTTGAGATTGAACGCGAGGCAATCAAACGAGAAAAGGATGAAGCCAAGCTGAAGGTGATCGCTGAGGAACTGGCCAATTTGCAGGATGAGCAAAACAGGCTAAGAAGCAAGTGGGAAAGTGAGAAAGAAGTTGTTCAGCAGATTCAGTCGCTGAAGCAGTCGATTGAAGAGTACCGCTTTGATGCAGAACAGGCAGAGCGCAATGGTGATTTTGGCAAAGTGGCCGAGATCCGCTACGGGCGTATTAAGGAAAGCGAGCAGCACCTGGAGGAAATGAATCAGAAACTGAAGGAAATGCAGGCCGAAAGTGCGCTGATTAAAGAGGAAGTGACCGCCGAGGACATTGCCGATGTAGTTTCGCGTTGGACCGGGATTCCTGTGAGCAAGATGCTTCAGAGCGAACGAGAGAAGTTGCTTCTGCTGGAAGATGAATTGCATAAGCGGGTTGTCGGGCAGGATGAAGCCATAGCAGCTGTTTCTGATGCCATCAGGCGAAGCCGGGCAGGCCTGCACGACCCAAAACGGCCTGTAGGTTCGTTCATTTTCCTGGGTACTACTGGCGTTGGTAAAACCGAGCTGGCAAGGGCTCTGGCAGAGTTCCTGTTTAACGACGAAAATGCTTTGGTCAGGATCGATATGTCGGAATACCAGGAGCGGCATACCGTAAGTCGCCTCATTGGGGCTCCTCCAGGTTATGTAGGCTATGAGGAAAGCGGACAGCTGACCGAAGCCGTGCGCCGCAAGCCTTATTCGGTGGTGTTGCTGGATGAAATCGAGAAAGCCCATCCGGATGTGTACAATATCCTATTGCAGGTATTGGAAGACGGACGATTGACAGATAACAAGGGAAGGACTGCTGATTTCAAGAACACTATCATTATTATGACTTCGAATATTGGTTCGGGGCTGATCCAGGAGAAACTTGAAGGATTAACTGATTTGAACCGAGAAGAGGTTTTGGATAGAACGCGTGAGGAGGTGTTTCTGCTGCTGAAGCGGACCATCCGTCCTGAGTTCATTAATCGTGTGGATGAGATCATTATGTTCAGCCCGCTCACGCGTGAAGAGATTGCCGGGATTGTAGAACTGCAGCTTCGCCGCGTTCAGGAGATGCTCCAAGAGAGTGCTATTCGCCTGGAGTTATCCCCTTCAGCCATTGACTGGATAGCCCGGGAAGGCTTTGATCCGCAATTTGGTGCAAGGCCATTGAAACGTGTGATTCAGCGAAACTTGCTCAACCGCTTGTCAAGAGAAATTCTTGCAGGCAGGATTGGTAAGGATGAGGTGGTAAAAGTGGATGCAGAAAAAAACGGACTAGTGTTCACCAAATAACCATTTGGTGCCTTTCAGTTTAAGCGGAACATTTCATTATGAAGTTTCCGCTTTTTTCTTTGGGAAAAATCCTACTTTTGCAATCAACCCAAAGGCAAACCAAATTGAACACTCCGCTATTCATAGCCCGCCGCATAGGATCCAGAAAAAAAGGAAAATCTTTTGCAGGCCTGATTCGCAAAATATCCGTCCTGAGCATTGCGCTGGGTCTGGCGGTTATGATCATTTCCGTGGCAGTGGTTACCGGTTTTCAGAGTGAGATTCGCGAGAAGGTCATTGGATTTGGGGCACATATTCAGGTGACCAATCTTGATTACAATGTATCGTATGAACCTAGCCCTATCAGCCGTGAGCAGGATTTTCTGGAGCCTTTGAAGAAATTGCCAGGGATCAGGCATGTTCAGGCTTTTGCCACCAAGTCAGGAATAATAAAAACCGACGAGGATATCCACGGCATTGTGATGAAGGGCATTGGGACTGACTTTGACTGGGCTTTCTTCCGGGATCGCATGGTTGCTGGTACCCCAATTATCTTAAGTGATTCTGCCCGTTCGGACGAAGTGATCATTTCCAAATTCATTGCAAACCGCCTCCGGTTGGAGCCCGGCCAGACCATTTTTGTGTATTTCATCCAGGAGCCCCCGGCCATCCGGCGATTTACCGTGGCCGGTGTTTATGAAACCGGCCTTGAAGAGCTGGACGAAGTGTTTATCCTGGGCGACATTCGCCACATACAAAGGTTAAATCAATGGAGTGAGAATCAGATTGGCGGATTTGAGGTCCTCGTAAATGATTTCAAGGAAATTGATACCATTAAACAGGCTGTATTCGAAATAATTCCCTATGATCTGAATGCACGGAGCATCCGTGATATTTATCCTCAGATCTTTGACTGGCTGGCCCTGCTCGACATGAATGTCTATGTGATTCTCTTCCTTATGGTGCTTGTGGCAGGAATAAACATGATCACAACACTCCTGATTGCGGTGCTGGAGAAAACCAATATGATTGGAATTCTGAAAGCGGTTGGGGGGTCAAATCTTTTGGTAAGGAAAGTGTTTCTTTACAATGCCTCTTTTACCATCGCCAAGGGGCTGTTTTGGGGCAATGTAGCGGGACTTCTCCTTTGCTGGATACAATACCGGTTTGGGGTCATTGCGCTTCCCCAGGACTCTTATTACGTCTCACAGGTGCCTATTAACCTGGATCTGATTCCTATCCTGTTGCTCAACCTGGGTACTTTTGCCATATGCATGCTGATGCTCATCGTTCCTTCGATGATTGTGACCCGCATCTCGCCCGTCAAAGCCATTACATTCAGGTAAATAATCAGAACAGCAATCCCAGGCTCAGGATAAACTGTTGGGGCCGGGTATCGAAATTGATGGTCTCTTCACCAATGGTGATTCCTTCACCAAACCTGGTGAGATTGCCTTCGTATTTAAAGTCGAGCATTAAGTTGCCCAATTCAAGGCCCGCACCTAAATGGTAACCCAGGGTTAGCTTATTGAGTTCCTGTTGGTAATCATCCTCGATGCCAAGGTCATTCCAGTTGTTCACGAGAAAGGAGAATACGGGCCCTGCCCCGATTTTCAGGCTGCCGAATTTTGCTCCGCCAAACAGCGGTAAGACAAGGTGGCTATACATTTGGGTAAAATATTCATCCTCCTGCTGGGGTTGGATGTATTCCAGGCGCATATCACGCCCGGTTTGTGTGTATAACAGTTCAGGCTGAAAGAAGCCGCCCCTGAAGACAAAAAAGGCCACGCCCCCGACGTGATAGCCTGTATAGGAATCGGAGAAGGCCGAAATGATGTAATCAGAGGTTGACCCGTTTTGTTCACTGGGCAGGCTTTTGAAGTTTAGGCCTGCCTTCAGCCCAAAACTAGTATATTGCCCATGGACTAAAGTGACTGAAAAGACCAGAATAGCCGAAATAAGAATATAGCGCTTCATCTTTTTTCGTTTTTGGAAAGGCTTTTTTTATAAAACTCCAAAGCGATGTTTTTGTTTTGCAAAATAAAAAAAGCCGGGTGGATTCCCGGCTTTCATTTTAAGATTCCCTCAGGATCTTGAGCTTTTCTTCGAGGATGGTAATTTCCTGTTTTGCCTTTTCTATCTTCTCTTCAAACTCGTTTTTGAGAATATCGGCTTTTGTTGAAGAAGCGAAGAATCCGATATTGTTTTCCCAAACCTTGATGTCATTTTGAATGGTGCTGATCTTGTTGAGCAGGAAATTCCTTTCCTTATATATGATATGATCGGCATTTGGGGTATGCTTGATGTTTTCGATCTTCGAGCGGAAGGACAGGGTGCTCTTGGCTTTTTTGCTGATACCCAGTTTTTCAAACTGCTCATCAATAGCCTTCCGGTATTCACCCTGTATCTTGTCTTTTTGTTTGATGGGAACATGACCGATCTCCATCCATTGCCGCTGAAAATCATTGATGACTTTCAGGTTTTCTGAGTTGTCGTCCGAATAGGCATAGGTGTGAATCTGTTCAATAATATCCTTTTTCTTCTGCAGATTCTCTTCCTGCATTTCGCCAATATTAGCGAAATATTCTGACTTCTTTTTAAAGAATTCATCGCAGGCTGCCCGGAAGCGTTTCCAAATCTTGTCGGAGAACTTGTTGGGAACAGTCCCTATCTTTTTCCATTCGTGCTGCAAGGCAATCAATTCATCCGTTGTCCTGCGCCAATCATTACTTTCTTTCAGGGCTTCGGCCTGAAGACATAAATTCAGTTTCTGGTTGTAATTCTCCGTCTGATTTTCCTTGAACTTCTGGAAGAATTCTTTTTTGTTGTTAAAAAATGAATCAAGCGCATTACGAAAGCGGGTCCAGACCTCGTTGTTAACCTTTTTAGGAGCAAAACCAATGGTTTTCCACATCTTAAAGAGTTCATTGATCTGATTGGTCAGGTCTTGCCACTGACGTGGGGTTTCCGGTGACTGGGAGGCCAGTTGTTCGGCTTTTTCGCAGAGTACCAGTTTGGCAGCAAGGTTTTTCTGCTGTTCCTCACGCAGGCCGTCATAATATTCTTGACGACGCTTGTTAAGCTTTTCGGTAGCAGCCCTGAATCGTTCCCATATTTCTTCTTTTTTGTCATTAGGAACCGGCCCGGTTTCTTTCCAGGCTTCATGCAGTTTCTGCAACCGCTGGAAAGACTTGACGATGGATGGCTCGAGAAGCAGTTCTTCTGCTTTTTCACACAATTCGGTTTTCAGCTCGAGGTTTTTCTTGAGGTCCAAGTCTTTGAGTTCCTTGTTGATCTTGACCTTATCAAAAAACTTTTCAACCAGGAAGTGGTAATTGTTCCAAAGGGTATTTTTTGCGTTTTGGGGCACGGGGCCGATATCGCGCCACTTTTCCTGCAGATCGCGGAACTGGTCGTAAGTTTTCTTGAGTTCTTCCTCCGATTCGATGAGGTTTCTCAGTTCTTCAAGGATTTTTTCCTTAACATCCAGGTTTTCTTGTTTATGCTTTTCGAGGGCTTGATCGAAGACGGCTTTCTTTTCCTTGTAAACATTAATCGCATGCTCGAACCGTTGGACTAAAGGATCTGTTGGGGTTTCCTGTGCTTGAGCACCTTCCTCAACTTCTTCCTGCGAAATTGATTTTTCATAATGAACGAGGTGATCATCCTTGGTGAGTTTCCGGAAAGCTGCTTTGATATAACCAATGTGTTTCCTGATGAAGTTAATATCCTCATGCTTTACGAGCGCTTCCAGCACTTGCACAAGTTCGTCCTTGTCCATTTTTCCGTAATGCTCATTGAGGTCTTCCGTTTCCTCCCCTTCTTCATGCTCGGCCTCTTCTTCCTCCTCTTCTTCCTCTTCCTCTGCGGATATCTCTGCCTTTTCAGTAGCAGGCGCCACTGGGGGAACGGTTGCAGTTTTCGTTTCTTCAACAGGGGGTTCCTCAGAAACGGCAGGTGTTTCTTCTTCTGATCCTGATTCTTCAGGGGTTACTTTGTCGTTGGGATCAGCAACAGGTTCAGCGGTTTCGTCAGCAGTGGGGTCCTCAGGGGTGGCCTCGGTTGAAGCCACAACGTCTTCGGGAGTTTTTTCTGTGGCTTCCGCTTCAGGTTCTGGTTCTTTTGCTTCTTCTTCAGGTTGGATGGCTTCCGTTTCGGAGGCGGCTTCAACCACTTCGGTGGTTTCAGAACCAGGTTCAATTACCTCTTTTCCCTGTTCAGGTTCACCAGCATTTTCGGCTTCATCGGTGGGTGCTGTTTGATCAGCTTTCAGGCTCTCATCCCCCTGCTGATCAACAGGCTGATCGGCTTTGGGGTCCAGTTGTTCCTTTTTTTTCATTAAGAAAAAATTAAAAATTAATACTAATTAAAGTTTTAGAGCAAAACGGCGTTAAAAACACTTTCCATTAAAGTGTGTAAACCAAAATTCCGGTATTCAGCCATGCCTTATTAATCAAAGCCCACAAAATTATAAATATTTTGATATGGTAAAAAATGTTTTTTGTTCATTTTTAACCATTTAAACGATCAGGTCAGCCTAATGAAGGGGGTTTTGGTTAAAAATCAGATACCCAAAATTAAGGGAAAGGGAAAAAGGCGCTTCGTAACGGTCGAAGAAGTTGAAAGTCAGGGATGCTGGTCCCAGCCGTGTATTGGCAACAAGAGAGGTGGAAAGCAGAAAATAAGTATTTTCAAAATAAGGGCTTAGGTAAGGCATATGGTCATCGCTTGAGAGGATCTCCCGGAAAGGCTGAAATGCATAAGCTTCAATCCTGAGGTCGGTATTTCTTGAAATGGAATAAATGCCTTTAAATCCCAATACTATAAAACTGTTGGCTCGGTATTTAGGCAGGAAGACACTTCTGGTCTCAGGCACATGGTCGAAACTCGGAGCGGTAAGCAGGCTGCTTGTATAATTTGAAAATAAACTTTTGTTAGAAAGAATCAATTCAGAAAAAAGGCCGATGGTGACATTCCTGGTACGGGCAAAGAAATTTTGGTAATCAATTCGCAACTGCCACCAATCGTGTTTATCGCGCGATCGCTGGGTCATAAGGGAAGTGGAACCCGGGATATGCCTTTCCAGTCCGGTAACGTAACGCAGGCCAAAGGAAAAGAAAGTACCCTCATTGGGAAATTGCTTGCGATTGAGGGTATTGCGTTCAAATACAAAATAAGGACTGAAAAAACTCAAATCGGTGCGATCGGTGGTATCCGTTCGTGCAAACTGATTGGTTTGATAATAATCGTAGCGTGTAATTCCGGATGTTGCCCCAAGTAGGATCTTACCGGTGTAACGGGCGGGAAAGCCAGCTTTAAGGTGAAGAAAATTTTGATTGATTCGCAGATACGATGGGGTCTGATCCTGAAAGAAGAGGGTATTGGTCTGGAAAAAATTGTAATTATTCAGGGTATAGCTTCCTTCTACGAAAAAAGGCATTTTTGTAGGAAAACCCATACGCCCCATTAAGTGTACAGAGTTGTAAAACCTTCCGACAAAGGCATTGGCCACGGCCGTATAAGCCTTGTACCCAAGCCGGTGGTATTGGGCCTCAAAAAAAGTCAGGTTAACCGGGCTGCTTGAAATATTGCCACCGAATTGCATGATCAAATCCTCATCCAGGGTAACGTCAAGGTACAAGTCGTAATAACCCGTATTGGGGTTGTATTCAACGCTTGGAACCAAAAGTTCAATATGCTCCTCTGCCAGAAGTTTAAAATATTCGACCTTGATTTCTTCGATCGGTGTGGGCTTACGCTCGTAAAGAAGTTTGTTAATGTAGTCCATTTGGGCTTCGTTAACACCCCTGAAGAAAATCCTGTCCACGATCACTGGCGGTTTTTTGCTATTGAAGGCATTTCTTCTGGCTTCTCTTTCCTGCTGGGAAACTTCTCTGGGAACCCTGTTCTTAATTTGTTTGATGACTCGTTGAGTGGCTACATAACCACTGTCAAGTATCATCTGGGAGTAGGAAAAATCGGTAACATTCACCCGGGGAATATCAGGTTTGATGAGGATGCCAATTTCTTCTTCGATGATATAATCTGTTCTGCTTACCAAAAGGTTCTCTAAATGAGAACGGACATCGTCTTCAGTAGGTGGATCAAAGTTTTGGGCCACAACGCTGCCAATAATAAAATCAGGGTTAAAATCTACCTGCATGACATCAACAGGGAAGTTGTTGTAAATACCGCCGTCGAACAAGAGCCTGCCATCAATTCTGATGGGCTTAAAAACAAAAGGATATGTCATAGATGCCCGGATGGCCGGGAAGATTTCTCCATCGCGGAAAACTACGGCTTTTTTTCGCTCAATATCGGCAGCAACGCAGCGGAAAGGAATGAAAAGGCTGTCAAAACTGCCTTCAGAAGCCACGTTTACAGAAGAAAGATATTGCACTCCCGCAAAATCCATTTGAACGGGCGAGACAAGGCTGGTGGGCAATTGGGGTTGCCAAACTGAGTCAATGGTAAATTTTATCGAAATCCAGGAGGCGTTCTCAGGCAACTGTTTGAAATAAAAGTTGTATTCCTCATCGATAGTCCCCAGGGCCCATGACTGGAATTCTGAACTGGTAACGATTTTCTCAATGCTGTCCGGCGAAAACCCGCTTGCGTACATACCGCCGATGATGGCTCCCATACTGGTGCCTGCAATGTAATCGATGGGAATATTGTTTTCTTCCAGTGCCTTTAAAAGCCCGACATGTGCAACCCCTTTAGCACCTCCCCCGCTTAATACGACGCCTACCCTTTGGGCTGAGGCGCCATTAACCAGTGAAAGGCATAGAACCAACAGGACAAAAGAGCGCTTTAATTTCATTTTTTCATGCCGGGAATTCAAAAGAGATATTTTATTTTCTTACATGTAAAGTTAAAAAACAATTGTAAGCCCCAATAAGAAAAAAGGCGAAAAAAGGGGGATCAGATTTTTTCAAGTGCTTGTTCTAAATCAGCTAGGATATCTTCCACATTTTCAATCCCGACGGAGAAACGCACAAGCCCATCGGTTATTCCGGCTTCAACCCGGTCCTCTTGTCCCATTTTGGAGTGGGTCATACTGGCAGGGTGCTGAATGAGGGTTTCCACACCTCCCAGAGAGACCGCGAGCATGCACAGTTTGACATTATTCATCAGGATCTTTCCTGCCTGCAGGCCACCCTTAAGTTCGAAGCTAATCATAGCACCCGGGCCAGCCATTTGCCTGCCCGCCAATTCATATTGAGGATGGTTTTTCAAACCGGGATATTTAACCCATTCAATTTTTGGGTGATCGAGCAGGAACTGGGCTATTTTCTGGGCACTCTGCTGTGATCTTTCTACGCGCAGCGACAAGGTCTTAAGACCCCGGATGACCAGGTAGGCCTGATGAGGATCCATATTGCAACCCAGGTTAACCATCATTGGCCTTAAAATATCGTACAAAGCTTTTTCACGGGTTACAACGATTCCGCCAACAACATCTGCATGCCCGTTTAGAAATTTGGTAATGCTATGGAAAACTACGTCGAACCCATAATCAAGGGGGCGCTGCAGGTAAGGACTGCAAAAGGTATTGTCGGCCACCGTGACCAGATTGTGTTCCCTGGCAATTTTTACCACCCCTTCCAGATCAGTGATATCCATAGTTGGGTTGGCAGGAGTTTCAATAAAAATCATTTTGGTATTGGGGCGTATAGCCTTGCGAATATTGTCAAGGTTCGATGTATCCACATAAGTGGATTCAACCCCAAAACGGGAATAGTGTTTCTCCATGACCACCCTCGAAGGGCCATACACAGCGGCAGAGCTAATCATATGATCGCGCTGGCTGAGCAATCCCATGTAAATGGTATTAACGGCGCCCATCCCTGAACTCACGGCTATTCCGCGGTAGCCATTCTCCAGTTCTGCCACCAGCTTTTCAAGGGCGTCAATGGTTGGATTGTTTATGCGGGTGTAAATGTAACCATCAGATTCTCCGGCAAAACAAGCAGCGCCATGGTCGGCATCCCTGAATTTAAAGGTGCTGGTCTGGTATATTGGTACCGTAGCACTTCCAAACTGGTCTTCAAAGGCTCCGGCATGAATTAACTTGGTGTTGAATCCTGATTTTTTTGTATCCATTTGCTTTTAATCTGATTTTGGGAAAATAATTTTTTAATACAACCCTGCATCCAGCATCATAAGGGTGCAGTCCTCTTCAGTTTCAATACCTTCAGCCCTGGCCATTTTTTCCAGTTTAGGGTTCCATGTGCCTGGATTGAAAATTATTCTTTTAGGTTTCAGGCCAATGATATAATCCAGGAAATGCTCCTGGTTTTTAGGGTTCATGTAAAGAGTAACTGTGTGAATATCTTTCAGAGGCGGCTGGCCTTTCTGCACCTTTATCGATTCGATGGTAGACTCGCGCAAACCAATGGCAAACACTTCGTGATTGTATGCAAGCAATTTTTTGACTGCACGGTTTGAATAGCGGTCGGGTTTATGGCTCGCCCCCAAAACCAGGGTTTTCTTACTCATACAGTTTATTCTGTAATGGTTTTAACAATAAATTCTGGGGAATTTGCAATGAGTTTTTTCACTGCGCAGGCATTGGCAGCCTTGATTACGGATTCTCGGTAACGCTCAGGGAAGTCTTTTGGAAGATGGATGTTGATCTCTATGGCACCAATCATACGTTTCTCCTCATTGCGAAGTGTTCTCTGAACCAGCGTAATGCCTTCGGTGGGGATACCTCTCTGATCACAAAAAGCCTTGACATAATATCCTGCGCAAGTGCCAATAGATGCCAGAAAAAGATTAAAGGGTGCCGGGGCACTATTGTCACCCCCCACCGCTGTTGGCTGATCGGTTTGAATAACAAACCCTTTATAATGGGCTTCAACACGTTGATTTTCGCCCAGAACAATTTTCATATCCATGGTGTCCTCAAATTTCTTTTATGATTCGGTTTGATTCATTAAGGGTAAAAGCTTCTCAAGAAACCAGTCAGGTGCAGGACAGGGCCTGTGGTTGGCATACTTAATAAAAGCCAGCACGGTATTTCCTTCACAGAGCAGGGTTCCGTCCTCATTATACACCTCATAATCAAAGATCATTCTTGAGGTGGGGACTTGGGTTACGATGGTGCGGATAGTCAGCAAATCATCATAGCGAGCAGGTTTAAGGTATTTAACATTCATCTGAGCAATGGGCATATATACGCCTTTTTCTTCCATTTGGCGGTAGGTCATCCCAAGTTTTCGCATGGCTTCAGCCCTGCCAACTTCAAAATATAGGGCGTAATTCCCGTAATAAGCGAAACCCATTTGATCGGTTTCGCCATAACGGACCCTCGCGTGTGTTTCGGAAACAAAATGCATGGAATAAATATTAAGCGCCTGCACCGTGGCAATGTTTGGATTTCTTACCACTTCCGCAGGGGCACGGTTCG